>NZ_JAXUNN010000031.1:0-145925 GCF_037235575.1 Congzhengia sp.
AGAAGCAGAAACAGGAATGCGGGCCTATGTTAATACCTGCAGAGATTATTCAAATACGCTTTATCCAATCGCACTGTCAGACTCATTCAGCTTTGTGATAAACACAGGAAGCAGGCCGGAAAGCGGTTATTACACAGTTTTGGTTGGAATAGACGCAATGGAGGGCTTTGAAGAAAACCTTCTGACAGTAACAGTAAATGGTGCTTCGGCAACGCAAATCGGCGATGTGTCTCATGTTCCGGGATTTATTTGGAGTGCATCAACGTCAAGTGAGCCGGCCGCAAGCCACGTTTCAGAAACGGCACCGCGGGTTATGCAGTTTGTGGTTGATGATCTTTCCGCAATTCGCAATGGCGAAAACACCGTAACAATTACCAATCCATCGGGAAAAACACAGAGCGTTAAATGGCTTGAAATTCAGGTGGATTCCACTATTGGGGCTGTGCCGTTAGAAATGGCAAATTAAAAATATAAGCAAATGATGCAGCGGGATTCGAAATCCCGCTGTGTTAATGTGCAAAAGCAATATACAGCAGAAATTGTGTAGCGGTAATTTAAAACATATTAAAATGGAAAATTTTATATTTTAATTTACCAGTTTAATCCTCCCTGTTCTAATTATGTTTGGTATTTATCCCGTAAAAAAGGTTATAATTTTAATGTAGAAGAAAATCAGGGGGGATAAAATGGGGAAAAAAGACAAATTTATCATTCAAAAAACAGACAGGCTTTGCGGGACAGTTGAAGTATCGGGCTCGAAAAACGCGGCCATTCCAATTTTGGCCGCCACGCTTTTGGCAGAGGGAAAATCTACCTTAAATAACGTGCCCGGTCTTACTGATATTACAGTGATGTGTGAAATTCTCAATTGCTTGGGCGCCCGCGTTAGCTTTGACGGCGCTAACAACGTAACCGTGGATGCGCAAAATTTAGACCACACCGTTGCACCATATGACCTGACATCGAAAATGAGAGGCTCGTTTTTGGTCATGGGGCCCCTTTTGGCCCGTATGAAAAAGGTTCGCTTATCACTTCCCGGCGGATGCCCCATCGGCTCGCGGCCGGTTGACCTGCATCTTAAGGGTTTTGACGCACTTGGCGCTGAGATAACAAAAGGCTTTGGGTTTGTTGAGGTCACATGTAAAAAGCTTGTGGGCAATAAAATCTATTTGGATTTTCCCAGCGTTGGCGCTACAGAAAACATTTTAATGGCTGCTGTGGCCGCTGAAGGCGCAACGACCATTGAAAATGCTGCGGCAGAACCTGAAATTGCCGATTTGGCGTGCTTTTTGACGTCTATGGGCGCTGATATCAGCGGCGCGGGCACAGACTCTATCACCGTTCACGGAGTGAAAACGTTTCAGCCGGTGGAATATTCCATCATGCCGGACAGAATTGAAGCGGGCAGCTTTATGATTGCTTCTGCAATTACCAACGGAGATATTACCATAAACGGTGTTATCCCCGAGCATATTAAACCCCTAACCGCAAAGCTGTGCGAAATCGGCGCTGAAATTGACGTAAACGGCAACTCTCTAAGAATTCGGGGAAACGGGCACTACACCGCAACAGACGTAAAAACCCTTCCGTTTCCTGGTTTTCCAACCGACATGCAGGCACAGATGATGTCGCTTTTGTCGGTATCTGACGGCACGGGAATTGTGACAGAAACGATTTTTGAAAACCGTTTTATGCATGCGCAGGAGCTGTGCAGAATGGGTGCAAACATTAAGGTGGAAGGACACTGTGCTGTAATTGAAGGAACGCCGGAGCTTACAGGAGCAAAGGTTGTTGCAAGCGACCTGCGGGCCGGTGCAGCGCTGGTGCTGGCAGGATTAAACGCCAAAGGGACAACAGAGGTATTAGACATTTACCACATTGACCGGGGATATGAAAACTTAGACGGAAAGCTTCGGTCTTTAGGTGCAGACATTCAGCGGGTATCCTATTAAATTTACGGCTGAGACAAGCACTCAGCCGTTTGTTTTTTGCAAAAAGCGCCATCCGGCATTATGACGGATGGCGCTCTGGTTAAAAGAACGACATAATATAATATACAATACCTGCAACCACCGATGAGGTGATACCATAGACTAAAACGGGGCCTGCGACAGTGAACATTTTAACGGCTAAGCCTAAAACCAGTCCCTCGCTTTTAAATTCCATGGCCGGCGAAACAATGGAGTTTGCAAATCCCGTTATAGGAACAATACTTCCTGCGCCGGCAAACTTTGCAAGCCGGTCGTAAAGGCCAAGACCCGTAAAAAATGCACCTAAGAACACCAGCGTGGTTGAGGTTCCCATGGCGGCGCCCTCCTCATCGAAACCCATTGCCTGATACCCATTTAAAATGAGCTGTCCGATCACGCAGATGAGGCCGCCGACGATAAAGGCCAAAATTACGTCTTTCACAATTGGTGAATTGGGCGTTTTTTTATCTACATAATCCTGATATTGTTTATCCGTCATATTATTTTTCATAAACAAAAGTTCCTTCCTACCTTATTTATATGCACAAACCATAACTGCCCGGCTGGACAGTGCGTTGGGACCGCTTTCGGAAAAATTCATGTAAAGTCCGAAACTTAAAGCGCATATAATGAATAAAGCAGCAAGAATCCTGGCATAATTTTTTAAAGTCATAGTTTTAAGTCCCTTCCTTTCTTTTCGTTTGTATACAGGTATTGTTTGAAAAAAAGAAATATTTTATTCCTTTCTTTAAAAATAAATCATAATTCATTTGTTAAAATATGAACAAATACTTACATTTTTAACAATTTTAAGTTTTTCTTGAGGAAAGACTTGAAATCAGTGCAGCCTGTGTGCTATAATACACAAATGAGAAGTTTTAACAGGGAGGATAAAGACATTGCCAGCAATATTAGAAAAGAAAGAAAACAATACGGTAGACTTTACCATTACGGTTTCAAAAGAAACCTTTGGAGCTGCCGTGGACGAGGCATTCAAAAAGAACGTTAAGAAAATTTCGGTTCCCGGTTTCAGAAAGGGAAAAGCGCCAAGAAAACTGATTGAAAAAACTTATGGAGAAGGCATATTTTTTGACGAAGCGGTTGATTCCGTTCTGCCCGCAGCATATGATGATGCGGTGAAAGAACTGAATTTAGAGCCTGTTGACACACCGAAAATTGACATTAAAGAAATCGGAAAAGACAAGGATTTGGTTGTTTCTGCAAGCGTTACCGTAAAGCCTGAGGTAAAACTTGGTGAATATAAGGGTTTAAAACTGGACGACATTGTACATACTGTAAGTGATGACGATGTTGATGCCGAGCTTTCAAAACGCCAGGAAAAAGGCGCAAGACAGGTTACGGTAGAAGACCGTGCAGTGCAGGAAAAGGACACGGCAACCATCGACTTTGAAGGCTTTATCGACGGCACAGCGTTTGCCGGCGGCAAAGGTGAAAATTTTGAACTGGTAATCGGCAGCGGTCAGTTTATTCCCGGATTTGAAGAACAGATTATTGGAAAGTCTATCGGTGACGAATTTGACGTTAACGTTACGTTCCCCGAAGACTATCATTCGGAAGAACTCAAGGGAAAAGCGGCTGTGTTCAAAACAAAGGTCAACGCAATCAGCTATAAAGAGCTCCCTGAGTTAGACGACGAGTTTGCAAAAGATGTGAGTGAATTCGATACGTTAGCGGAGTTAAAAGAAGATATTAAAAAGAAATTGCAGGAGAGTGCTGACGCACGTACAAAACGGGAAAAGGAAAACGCCGCTGTGGATAAGGTTGTAGAAAACATGACGGTAGACGTTCCTGAGTGCATGGTGAACACACGGATTGAAAGCACCATTCGCGAAAACAACGCGCGCATGGCACAGCAGGGAATTTCTTTTGAACAGTATTTAGGGTATATGGGCACGACTTTAGACCAGTTTAAAGAACAGGTTAAGCCAAACGCCGAACTTCAGGTTAAAGGTACACTTGCTTTAGAGCAGATCGCCAAGGAAGAAAACATTGAAGTGAGCGAAGCTGATTTAGAAGAACAGCTCAAAAAAATGGCAGAGGCCTACAGCATGGAACTGGAGAAGGTTAAGGAATTCATGCGGGAAGAGGACTTAGAGAATATCAAAGCCGACCTTAAAATTTCCAAAGCGTTAGATTTTATTGTGGAAAACACGAAATGGTCGAAGCCTGCGGCAAAGAAACCTGCAGCAAAAAAGGCGGCTACTGACAAAGCAGACGATAAAACGGCGGAAGAAAAGCCCAAGAAGACCACAAGAAAGAAGAAAACGGAAGAAACAAAAAGCGAAGAATAAATTTTAAGCCTACGGAGGTAATTTTAATGAGCTTAGTACCGGTGGTTGTGGAACAGACAAGCAGGGGTGAGCGTTCCTACGATATCTATTCCAGACTTTTAAGAGACAGGATTATATTTTTAAGCGAGGAAGTAAACGATGTAACCGCCAGCTTAGTGGTTGCACAGATGTTGTTTTTGGAAGGTGAAGACCCTGACAAGGACATTCAGTTTTACATCAACAGCCCCGGGGGTTCCATTACTTCCGGCATGGCAATTTATGACACGATGCAATACATAAGGTGCGACGTGTCTACCATTTGCGTTGGCATGGCGGCCTCTATGGGTGCGTTTTTGCTGGCGGCTGGGGCGCCCGGAAAGCGATTTGCCCTTCCCAACAGTGAAATTATGATTCATCAGCCCTTAGGCGGCATGCAGGGCCAGGCGACGGACATTAAAATCCATGCCGACAGAATTATCAGAATTAAAGAAACATTGAACAAAATTTTAAGCGAGCGGACAGGAAAACCGATTGAGCAAATTCAGCAGGACACCGAGCGCGACAACTTCATGTCGGCCGACGAGGCCGCGGCCTATGGCCTGATCGACAAAGTCATTGTTTCAGGAAGAGAAATTCAAAAATAAAGTGTGAGTCTTACAAAAAGGGGCTGTTATTATGACAGCCCCTTTTTAAGAGAGTGAACCTTTCGGGTAACAAAACAACCCGTGATACATAAAAGTATAATAGTATTATCTTTTTGTTGTGTGCAAATTCTGCCCGAAATTTGTATACAGAAAAAAAGCGGGCAGAAAGGCTGTGTTTCATATGGCAACGAGAAATGATGAAGACTTGAAAATTCGCTGCAGCTTCTGCGGGAAATATGAAAACGAAGTTCTGAGAATGTTTGAAGGCCCAAACGTTTGTATTTGCAATGAGTGCATTGCGCTTTGCAATCGTTATTTGGGCGAAAATTTTGACATTTCCGAGCCGGAGGTAAGTTTAGGCGGACTTCCGAAGCCAAAAGAAATTAAAGAAATTTTAGACCAATATGTAATCGGTCAGGACAAGGCGAAAAAAACGCTTTCTGTGGCGGTTTACAATCATTATAAGCGCATTGAAAATAAAAGCGGGGCACACGACGTGGACATTCAAAAGTCCAACATTCTCCTGCTTGGCCCTACCGGTTCGGGCAAAACACTGCTGGCACAAACGCTGGCAAAAATTTTAAACGTTCCGTTTGCAATTGCAGACGCCACCACTTTAACCGAGGCGGGCTATGTCGGTGAGGACGTTGAAAACATTTTGCTCAAGCTCATTCAGGCAGCAGACGGTTCTATTGAGGACGCTCAGCGCGGCATAATTTATATCGACGAAATTGACAAAATTACCAGAAAGTCTGAAAATACGTCCATTACCCGCGACGTCAGCGGCGAGGGAGTTCAGCAGGCGCTCCTTAAAATTTTGGAGGGAACAGTTGCCTCTGTGCCGCCCACCGGCGGAAGAAAGCACCCGCACCAGGAATTTTTGCAGATTGACACAACCAACATTTTGTTCATCTGCGGCGGCGCGTTCGACGGCATTGAAAAAATTATCAGCAGAAGAACTATGTCAAAATCTATGGGCTTCGGCGCAGACATTAAAAGTAAAAACGACTATAACGTGGGCGAGGTTTTGGCAAAAATTGAACCCCAGGATTTGCTGAAGTTCGGAATTATTCCGGAGCTGATTGGCAGACTGCCGGTTGTTGCATCGCTTGACATGCTGGACAAAAAGTCGTTGATGCGCATTATTAAAGAATCCAAAAATGCGATTTTAAAACAGTATAAAAAGCTGTTTGAGATAGACGGAATTACGCTGAACATGGAAGAAGACGCCATTGAAGCCATTGCCCAGAAAGCCCTTGACAGAAAGACAGGGGCCAGGGGACTGCGCTCCATCATCGAGGAGGCCATGCTGGATATTATGTACGAACTTCCGTCGGAGGAAGACGTTGAAAGCTGCACCATTACGAAAGAATGCGTAACGGAGCACAAGCCGCCGGTGGTTTCCCGGAAACAAGCGCTGATAGACGGCGACTCGGCAGCGTCGTAAAATATAAAGAGGCTGCCTTTTATAAGACAGCCTCTTTTTAATAGAGGGATGAAAATGGAACTGATTGAAATTGGAAAAATTGTTGGTACCCACGGCATTAAAGGCGAAGTAAAGCTTGCTCCCTGGACCGACGATTTATATGATTTGTTAGATATGGAAGAATTCTACTTGCAGGACGGAACGCCTCTTCACGTGGAGCTGTCCCGTGTGCATAAAAATACACTGATTGTGAAGTTCCGGGAAGTGGCAGACATGAACGAGGCAGAGATGCAGAGGGGCAAGATTTTGTTTACTGAAAAGCTACCGCTGCCGGAGGGCCGGTATTATATTAAAGACTTAATCGGTCTTGACGCGGTGACGAACGGGTCTGTGTTCGGCAAGCTTACCGAGGTTTTTAACACCGGCGCCAACGATATTTATGAAATTAAGACCATAGACGGCAAAACCCTTTATCTGCCGGTTATTGACGGCGTTATCGACAGGGTGGACCTGACGCAGAACAAAATTTATGTGACAATTCCCGAAGGGTTAGAGGACTGATAAAATGCGGTTTGACATTTTAACGCTGTTTCCCGGCATGGTACAAGCTGTTTTGGGCGAGAGTATCATTGGGCGGGCACAGGCAAGTGGACTGATTGAATTAAATTACATAAATATCCGCGACTATGCAAACAACCGCCACAACCGGGTGGACGATTATCCTTACGGCGGCGGCGCCGGAATGGTAATGCAGCCCATGCCGGTGTACCGTGCATTTGAAAGTATTAAAAACGAAACCGATGCAAAGCCTTATGTGATTTATATGTCGCCCCAGGGCAAGGTGTTCCACCAAACGGATGCGGTGCGCCTTTCTAAAAAAGACCATATCGTGCTGTTGTGCGGCCACTATGAGGGCGTGGACGAACGGGTTTTGGAAGAAATTGTGGACGAGGAGCTTTCAGCCGGGGACTATGTGCTGACGGGCGGCGAACTTCCTGCCATGATGGTGGTAGATGCAGTGGCAAGAATGATTCCGGGTGTTTTGGCTTCAAACGAGTCTTTTGAAAACGAGTCGTTATATGGCGGGCTTTTAGAGCATCCCCAATATACGCGCCCGCCGGACTTTTTAGGGAAAAAGGTGCCGGAGGTGCTGCTTTCAGGCCACCATGTGAACATTGAGGCATGGAAACGGAAAGAATCGTTAAAACGTACACTTTCTAAACGTCCTGATCTTTTGGAAACAGCAGAACTGAGCAAAGGTGACAAGCGCATGCTTGACGATATCAAATCGGAAATGGAAGGAAAACACATGAGCCTCATTGAAAAACGCAAATCGAGCAAAACCATATACGACGGTAAAATTGTCCGGCTGGAAAAAGACACGGCTCTGCTTCCTGACGGGCGCGAGGCCACCCGGGAGGTGGTGCGTCATCCGGGCGGCGTTGGCGTTGTGGCGCTGGACGAAGAAGGTTTTGTTTATCTGGTTCGGCAGTTTCGATATCCGTTTATGAAGGAAACGCTGGAAATCCCGGCCGGAAAACTGGACAAGGGGGAAGACCCAAAGGAGGCCGGAGCGCGGGAACTGATGGAGGAAACCGGCTTAACCGCCGGAAACATGGAGCTGTTGGGCTCGTTTTACGCAAGCCCGGGTTTTTGCGACGAGGAAATTTCAGTTTTTTTGGCTACAGATTTAGAAAAAGGAGAGGCCACCCCTGACGACGGCGAGTTTTTAACGTGTGAAAAATTTACGCTGGATAGGCTGACAGAAATGGCAGCGGAAGGGGAACTGAAAGACGCAAAAACGGTAATCGGTATTTTAATGACGAAAAATAAGTTACTTTAAATAAAGGAGAATTTCGTTGTTTGGAATTTTAAACGTTTATAAACCAAAAGGCATGACATCTCATGATGTGGTGTCGTTCATACGGCGGACGTTTCAAATGAAACGGGTGGGGCATACGGGAACATTAGACCCGGATGCGGAAGGCGTTTTGCCCATTTTGATGGGAAAAGCCACCAAGCTTTCCGACCTGGTGATGGCGGAAGAAAAACGCTATGCGGCCCGCGTTCGGTTAGGCGTGGTGACAGATACCGACGATTTAAGCGGAACGGTGCTTGAAACAAAGAACGTTGCGGTTACAGAAACAGAGCTAATTCAAGCGGTGCAGAGCTTTGCAGGCGAAACTGAGCAGGTTCCGCCAATGTATTCCGCCATAAAGGTAAACGGTCAAAAGCTTTACCAGCTTGCAAGAAAGGGCATTGTTACCCAGCGCAGCCCCAGAAAAATTACTGTTTTTTCCCTTGATGTGTCTAATTTTAACGGAACCTCTTTTGACCTTGCGGTTCACTGCTCAAAAGGCACTTACATACGTGCGCTGTGCCGCGACATCGGTGAAAAATTAGGCACAGGGGCGGCGATGGAGTCTTTGCTGCGGACGCAAAGCGGCATATTTTGCTTAGGAAATTCCCACACCCTTGAAGAAATTGAGCTGGCTGCGAAAAACGGAACCGCCGAACAGCTGCTGATTTCACCAGACGAGGCGCTGTCTGGCTTAAAGTTGGTTCAAGCAGACGAGGCAAGCGCGGCAAAGCTAAAAAACGGGATAAGGCTTCGACCGGAACAATTGCACATTTGCGATTTTTGTGAAAACGAATTATTTCGGATTTACAGCGGCGGTGAGCTGCTGTGTATTTTAAAAGTGATGAAAGACGGAAGCCAGTTTGTTTTGGCAATGGACAAAAGTTTTTATTAGGGGGCGTTTTAGCTTGGAAAACACAGACAGAACTGCCGTTACCATCGGCAATTTTGACGGTATTCACAAGGGTCACCAAAAGCTTTTGCAAAATCTTAAAACGCTTTCAAAACAAGAACATCTCACTCCGGTGGTTTACACCTTTTTACAGCACCCGTTAAACTGTTTAAAAGGCGAAGGCACGCTGAAAACCATTACAGACAAGGTGCAAAAGAAAGAAATTTTTTCAGAGCTTGGCCTTGATACAGTCATTTTTGAAGCATTTGAAAACGTGAAAGACCGAATGCCGGAGGACTTTGTGAAGCAAATTTTGGTGGACAAGCTGCACATGAAGCTTGCGGTTGTAGGAGAAAACAACCGGTTTGGCAAAAATTCTGCCGGAGATGCCGCCCTTTTGTGCAGGTTGGGTGAACAGTATGGATTTTCTGTCCATGTTGTAAAGCCGCTTTTAATGAACGGCGTGGTTTGTTCGAGCTCTGAAGTGAGAAATGCGGTTATAGATGGCAGCATCGGCCTGGCAAACCAGCTTTTGGGAAGGCCATACAGGTTTACCGGAACCGTGATTACCGGAAAAAAATTGGGCAGAACCTATGGTTTTCCAACGGCCAATATCCTTGTACCCGAGGGGCGCTTAACACCGAAATACGGCGTATATGCCACCACAGCATATGTTGCAGGCGTGCCATATCAGGCAATTACGAACGTGGGAACCACAAGCTTTGACAAGGTGAAAATCGAGCGGGTGGAAACCCATCTCATCGGGTTTGACGGCGACCTATACGGGCAGACCATCACCATAGATTTTTTGCGCTGGATGCGCGGATTTGTTTCTTATCAAAGTGTAAAAGATTTAGAAAAGCAATTAAAATCAGATAGAGAAGACCGACTGAACATTACGGAGGTAGAACCATGAGAGTAACGCTATTACAGCACACAGGCGAACCGGAGAAAATTGTAGCGGCCGCTGCAAAACTCTGCTATTCCGACAGCGGTGTGGACAACATTTTAGACGGGCTGACAGACGAAAAAACTGATAAGTTTTTAAATATGCTGATGAATTTAGGCCATGAAAGCCCCATTGAACACGTTTCGTTTACCTTTGGCATCGAGGGGGTAAGCCGCAGTCTGCTTGCGCAAATTACCCGGCACAGACTCGCAAGCTATAGCGTAAAATCTCAGCGCTATGTAAAAGAAGGCATGTTTGAGTACATAATTCCGCCGGAAATTGAGGCGATTCCAGAGGCAAAAAAAGTGTTTTTGGAAACTATGGAACAGGAACAGGCGGCCTATGACAAGCTGACAGAAATTCTGTTTCAGAAACACTTTAAAGCATTGAGAGAGCAGGGAATGGATGAAAAACAGGCCAAAACCAAGGCAGAAAAGGCGGCAATTGAAGATGCACGCTTTGTTCTGCCCAACGCCTGCGAGACAAAAATGGTCGTTACTATGAACGCAAGGAGCCTGATGAACTTTTTCCGCCACCGCTGCTGCAGCAGGGCGCAGTGGGAAATTCGCGCTCTG
Source organism: Congzhengia sp. (assembly GCF_037235575.1). Taxonomy (NCBI): domain Bacteria; kingdom Bacillati; phylum Bacillota; class Clostridia; order Eubacteriales; family Oscillospiraceae; genus Congzhengia; species Congzhengia sp. The sequence goes on from NZ_JAXUNN010000031.1 coordinate 10,606, forward strand.
GCAAACGAAATGCTGAAGCTGGTTCAAGAGGTTGCGCCGACGCTGTTTAAAAAAGCAGGGCCGTCCTGCGTCAGCGGGCCGTGCCCCGAGGGGAAAATGAGCTGCGGCAAGGCGGAGCTTATGCGCAAAACCTATCTTTCGGAGGCAAAATAATGGGCAGACTGATTGTAATTGAGGGCGTTGATTCCAGCGGCAAGGAAACCCAGGCAAAGTTGTTGTATGAAGCATTGAAAAAAAAGGGGAGCCAGGTGCAGTTGGTGTCTTTCCCAGACTATGAAAGCGATTTTTGCCTGCCGGTGAAACGGTATTTGGCAGGCGATTTGGGTGAAAACCCAGGAGATGTGAATGCCTATGCGGCGTCTGCATTTTATGCAATTGACCGGTATGCAAGCTTTAAAATGAAATGGGGCGCCTTCTATGAAGAGGGCGGCACGATTGTCTGCGACCGGTATGTCACATCAAACATTGTGCACCAGGCGATGAAAATTGATGGTGATAAAACAGAATTTATCGATTGGCTGTGCGATTTTGAATATGGCAGATTGGGGCTGCCTGTGCCCGATGCGGTGATTTTTTTAGACATGCCTCCGGAATATGCGAAAATGCTCATGGCAAACCGGAAAAATAAAATCACGGGAGAAGCGCAAAAGGATATTCACGAAAAAAATGAGACATATTTAAAAGCAGCATACGAAAATGCGTTGCATGTGTGCGGCCATTTGGGCTGGAACAGAGTTTGTTGCGCTGAGAATGGTAAAATAAAAGAAATTACAGAAATTCACAGCGAAATTGTGAGTTTTTTAGAAAAAAAGTTAAAATAGAGTTTGAGCATTTGAAAGCAAATGAAAGTAAATGAGAGAAAAACGGACTTTGTAAAACTTATTTTGATTTTTATAAAAAAAGTACTTGACAAATGTAAATATTTGTTTTATAATATTTAACGTTGCGATAGAAAGACAGATGAATTCTGTTTAAATTTAGGAGGTTAAGCAAAATATGAGTACATCTTATATGGCGAAAGCCAATGAAGTGGAAAGAAAATGGTACATTATAGATGCTGACGGTAAACCGTTGGGCAGAGTAGCAACACAAGCAGCAAGCATCTTGAGAGGAAAGCACAGGCCTGAATTTACTCCTCATGTCGACTGCGGCGAATTTGTTATCATCATCAATGCAGGCAAAGCCGTGCTCACCGGCAAAAAGCTGGACCAGAAAATCTATTACAGACACACAGGTTATGTGGGCGGCTTAAAAGAAGTGAAATACAGCAAGCTCATGCAGGAAAAACCTGAATTTGCAATGATGAAAGCTGTAAAAGGCATGCTTCCGCACAACACACTGGGCGCGAAGGCTTTAACAAGACTTAGAGTATATGCCGGTGCAGAACATGATAACGCAGCACAGAAACCTGAAGCTTGGGCTTTAGAGATTAAATAAGGAGGAGAAATAAATGGCAGACTTTTTCTATGGTACAGGAAGAAGAAAGAAATCCGTCGCAAGGGTAAGACTTTTGCCCGGTAAAGGCGATATTATTATAAACGGCAGACCTTTAGATGACTATTTTGGTCTTGAAACACTGAAAATTATTGTAAACCAGCCTTTGGTTTTGACAAAAACAGAGGGCAAGTTTGATGTTTATGCAAACGTTGTAGGCGGCGGTTTTACCGGTCAGGCGGGTGCGATTCGTCACGGCATTTCAAGAGCACTTTTAGAAGCTGATGAAGCAACCTACAGACCGCTTCTGAAAAAAGCAGGTTTCTTAACCCGTGACCCAAGAATGAAAGAAAGAAAGAAGTACGGACTCAAAGGCGCACGTCGTGCTCCGCAGTTCTCCAAGAGATAATCTGCGAACTTTTCACGACTATCGAAAGCCTTTATTTACGGGGTTTTTGGAGTTGTCAGTTGGACAGAGTTGCAGTCAAAAGTGTGCAACAAGTAACACACAAGCGACAAACAAGCAACAAAATTCTCAATTTAACAAGGGTTTAAAAAGAGATGTTTTTCTCCACAAAAGAAAGACATCTCTTTCTTTTTTATCTTAAATTTTATTGATTGCATTTACAAGCTCCTCAATGTCCAAATGAGTATAAATTCTTTCGGTGAGCGTCATAGCACCGGAATGTCCTACAATCTTTTTAATTGTAGTTTGGGAAACGTGGGCTTCCGCAAGCATTGATATACAAGTATGTCGGCAGCAGTGCGGAGTTTGCTCAAGTCCCAGATTTGTCATAAGCGGTAAGAAATAACTATCATAGTAATTGCGGTATTTGAATTGTTCCCCATTTTCAGTATGTAAAAGGTATTCGCTGTCGGTATCATTATACCAAGCCTTAAAGAATGGTAATACCTTGTCGGCAATGGGACTTTTCTTATGCCGTTTTCTGTTTTGCTGGCTAAAACATCAAAATACTGTTCATCAAGATAAACATTTTCTTTTTTAAGGTCAAGCAGTTCGGATATTCTGACACCTGTGTAAAACTGCTCCCACTGAGCAGGAGCGTGAGGAAGCACGCAAAAAATATCTTGATGAAAGAGGTGTACCTGAGAGTTTCAGGTGGTAATTCCTCTTTAAGAGATATTTACAGGAATGTGGCACATTCCTGTGTCGGTAATGAGGAAAGAAATTGACGATTTACCGAAATGCAAAGCAGTAAATTTTACGGCAGAAAATTTATTGATTTGCGGCGTGTGTGGCTACAAGCTGCACACACTTCGGCTGTAGCCGAACAAAGACATATAAAACAAAATATATTGAGCCTTTTATAAACCGTATTATGAAAATAATTGAAAACCTTGCAAGACGGTGTTATAGAGCAGAGAAAATTGCAGAACAAGCAGAAGCAAAAATCAAGCCCTTGCAGGCAGATAACGAAAGGCTTAAAAGTATGCTTTGGAATAAAAATTTAGCACTTTCAAAAGCAGAGGTAAAAGCCAGAGATTTTAATAAAATTCAAAAACATTTCGGCAGAGAAACAATAAATCAATGGCTAAAAGAAATTATAAGGCTTGGCAAAAACAGAAGTAAAAGCAACAGAGATATTGAAAGATAAAATATTTTCTTTTAATAACCTGTACGGGAATGTGGCACATTCCCGTGTGGGTGGTTACAAATGTAATGCAATAGAAGCCCATTTTTGCGGTTGGGAATAAAAAAACCACTCCCTTACCCAATTTGTAGTTTGCAGACCGCATAAAATGGGCATTTTTCAACCTCTATTGCGTGACATTTTTCTGTTGCATTTTGTTTATATTGATATTTGAAAAAATGACATATGTATGATATAATAATATAAATCAGAATTTTTTATGGTGAAATAAGATGAAAAACAAATATATTCAGCTTGTTCCGGCTGACTTATCTCTTGCAGAACAAGTAGTTGATTACTATAAGAGAAACAGAGATTTTTTAGAAGTCTTTGAGCCTGTACGAAATGAGGAATTTTTTTCGCTTGAACATCAGCGAGAAGTCTTAAAAAAAGAAATGTTTGAGTATGAAGAAAAGACAGCCTTTCGTTTTTATATTATACCGATAGAACAACCTACGGAAATTATAGGTATAATTGGATTAAACAATGTGATATGGGGAGCTTTTTGTTCTGCTTTCTTGGGATATAAATTAGACAAAGATTTTCTCAATAAAGGATATATGTCTATGGCGGTAGAAATGTTGACAAAATATGCGTTTAAGGAATTAGGTTTACATCGAATAGAAGCAAATGTAATGCCGAAAAATCAAGCCTCATTGAGAGTGCTTGAAAAAAATCATTTTACAAACGAAGGAATTTCAAAGTATTATCTTAATATCAATGGGATTTGGGAAGACCATATCCATATGGTAAAAATAAATTATGCTATGCACTAAATTTTAGTTTATAAACGAATTTAATCAAGTTCTATTGTTCCACATAACAGCGCAAAAAAGAGTGTTAGGAAAGTATATAAAAAAGTATTGATATTATTGTGGCTTTGATAAATAAGTAGTAATATGTTGTTGTGAGCAGCCCTGCATAAATAACACACAAGCAACAAAAAACAGAGAAAACCCCGTAAAATAGGGCTTTTTGAGGTGATGAAAATTCTCAAAGAGATAATCAAACATTCAGAAAACCTTTGTTTTCAAGGGTTTTCTTTTTTTGTATAATAAATTGCCCTGTAACCACAAATGGTTCCGGGGCAGTTTTATCAATATGGAAAAATTAGAATTTTCTGCTGTATTCACTTTTAATAACCTCTGTGATTTCTTCCGGACTTTCTTTGCAACCGCTGTTCAGCCATTTTTTTAATACTGCATTAAGTCCGCTTTTAAAAAATTCTATGTGATAGTCAATATATTTCATATCAAAATATTTTTGAGCCATCTCGGTATCTAAACCTGTAATATTCATATTGATATTTCCTATTTTAAAATAGGTTTTATAAAATAGCTGATTTTCTTTTATATGATGAAACAGACGCGAGAAATCGTTGCTTCGTGTTTCTGTTTTAATTTCGTTTGCATACAATGATAAAAATTCTTCTTCAAGATGTTTACACACTTTATCAGCAAGATCGTATATGTCTATATAGTTTGAATAGAATGTACTTCTGTTTAGACTTGTAATTTTGCAAATCTCGGAAACAGAAATGTTATCAAGCTCTTTTGTTTGCAATAGCACTATGAACGCCTTTTCTATTTTGTCAATACTTTCTTTTCTTCTTTTATTATTTGGTGTATTCATAATATCCTCCATTAAACCAACAAATGTTAAAAAATTGATGATTGTTTTTTTATAATAAATTATATTATACTATAATTACTTTAAAAACACAACTGTTGTTTTAATAAATTAAATTTTTGGAGGTTTTTCTTATGAAAAAAAGTAATTTTGTAGCCCTTGTATTAGGCACTGTAAGCGGAGTACTGTTCGCACTTGGAATGTGTATGGCTCTTCTTCCTGACTGGAATGCATTCAAGCCGGGAATTATATTCGGTGCAGTCGGCATAGTTTTAGGACTTATAACTGTATTCGTGTGGAGGAAAATGGAGCGTAAAGCACCTATCAAGATAAGTGGCAGAACAGTTGGTATCATCATACTTGCAATTATAGGCTCATTAACATTAGGAGTTGGTATGTGCTTTTGTATGGTATGGGAAAATATCGTGCTGGGTACAGTTATCGGTCTTGCAGGAATAATAGCTCTCTTAATGCTTATACCAATAACAAAAGGCATTAAATAAATGAAAATCATAAGAATGCTCAAAGGCAGCAGGAAACAGATATTTCAAGTTGCTTTGTTAAACTTTATTGTAAATTCTCTGTATGCTCTTGGAAACTTTGCTCTTGGAATTTGGAGCAAATCATATTGGTTTTTAACTATGGGAGCATATAATCTGATATTGGCAATAATGCGTGTTTCTGTTGTGCTGTCTAACAAGAAGAATGAAAAAAATATTTCGGAAATTTTTATTCAAAGGTTTATTGGAGTAATGATTATTTTGCTTGGCTGTATATTATGCGGTAGTGTATATTTAAGTATCAATTTTGATGTTGCACATAAGTTTCACGAAATTATAATGATAACAATAGCAACATATACATTTACTAAAATTACACTTGCTATTATAAACTATGTAAAAAGAAGCAAACTCAATTCGCATATTATATCTACGATTAGATGTATAGCATTGTGCGATGCGACAGCATCATTATATTCTTTGCAAAAATCAATGCTTGTTTCATTTGAGGGAATGACTGTAAATGATATTCGTCTTATGAATATCTTAACTGGTGCCAGCGTGGTTATCATAGTTGTCGTGCTTGGTGTGTTATTGTTAAAAAAATCAAAAAAGGAGATTAAAAATGGCTAAATCAAAAATAGTAAAAGGAGTTCAGAAAATTTCTGACGGAGTAGTCAATGGTTACAAAAAAATCGAAACCGGAGTTGTTGACGGATATAGAAAAATTGAAACAGGTGCTGTTGAGGGTTACACCAAAATGGAAGATAAATTTGTAGATGCGTTTTTAACCAAAGACGGCGAAACTGTTGAGGAAGCAAAAAAGAGATTAAAGGGTAGTAATTAAAATCTGTGTGATGCCCGAGAAATCCCGTAAAATAGGGCTTTTTGAGGTGATGAAAATTCTCAAAACGATAATTTTTTGTTTCTTTTAAGTATTTTATCTTGTTTTTTGTTTCAAAAAGAAAAGTTTATTGACAAGAAATTATAGCAAATGGTATACTTTGAATATTCTAAAAATCAGCAAGGGTTAAAGAGGTTTTGCTATGAAAGATATATTTGAAAGAGTGTGTAAGAACTATATTTTAGAGTCTAAAAATGATTTAAAAAATAATAGGTTAGCGGAATATATTCGAAATGATATTCCGCAAACAATTTATAAGGAGTTACAACTTAATGAAAGTAGTTATTTCATTAAAGCATCTCCAGGTCAAGGGGTATGGGGTAATATACCTTGGATTGGTATATTTGATAGGGATATATCAATATCTGCAGCAAAGGGATATGACATAGTATATCTTTTTTGCGCAGATATGAGTGGTGTGTATCTATCACTCAATCAAGGATGGACCTATTTTAAAGAACAATATGGTAGCAGAATAGGAAAGCAAAACATACAAAAAGTTTCTACTTCGTGGAAAAAGATACTATCGTCGTCATTAAATAATTTTTCTTTTGAACCGATTGATTTGAAATATAACGGTAACGCCTCAGATTTACCGCTTGGTTATGAATTGGGCCATATATGTGGTAAGTTTTACAATGCATCTGCACTTCCATCAGATCAAGTTTTCATTGATGATTTACGAAGTATGCTAGCAATTTTGCAAGAACTTAAAGGTAAAATGTGTGATTTGTCGATACAAAATACAAATGATTATATTTTAGCAAGAGACAAAATTGGAGGTTTTTTTGAATTTGAAGATAAAACAGACCCATTAAATAGCTTAATAGTTGATACATCTTGCCTTACTCTTGCGTTAAAAAAACCACAAGATTTAAAGTTAAAAACAAATAAGACAATTTCTAAAAAAAGTGGGAAAAAAGTAAATTTTATTAAAAAACAAATTCGAGACACCAAACTAGGACTTATTGGCGAGCTTATGGTATTAGAATATGAAAAAGAACGTTTGGAAAGTATTGGGCGTTCTGATTTGATTAAATACATAAAACATATATCCAAGGAAGAAGGGGATAAGGCGGGTTTTGATATTTTATCTTTTGACAAAAATGGAAGTAAAATATACATTGAGGTGAAAACCACTACGGGGGCGGAAGATACTCCATTTTTTATTTCGCAAAACGAATTAGATTTTTCAAAGAAAAATAGTATTAACTACTATTTATATCGGGTATATAATTTAAGTGCGAAAAAAAAGTCAGCATCATTTTATATTGTGAAAGGAAATTTATTTGAGACGTTTCAATTTAACCCTGTTCATTATGTTTCAGCAAGTATTGATTGTGTAATTTGATATAAATTCTACAGGAAATAATTTATTTTTATTTAGGTTCCCCCCGAAAACACGTTGTTTTCGGGGGATATTTTTTTATTAATCTCTACTTTAATCCTGCCTGTGATTTGCTTGAAACGACGCCATCCTGGAAATAAATCATTGCGTTTGCACCAATGTCGCCTTCGCCCCACCAGGAACACATAACAGTAGTTGCACCCATTAAATCCATGGTCGACTCTGAGGAAGGTTTTGCACCAATTAGCGCAATAACGTCTTCATAGCGCATCCCGGTATCTATTTGCTCATACATTGCAAGACTAATTTTGCCGCTTGCATTTTTTTGTTGTTGTGTTGTATCAGGCTGGGCTGTGGACTGCGGTTCACTGGTTTGGGCAGTGCTTTGCGACGGCGCAGTCTGAGTTGTCGTGTTTTCCACTGGCTGCTGAGTGGGAACGTTCTGCGAATTTCCACAGCCGCCCATAGACATTACAATTAAACTTAAAAATAAAAGTGCTGCTGATTTTTTCATTTTAAATTTCCTCCTTTGTTTCACGGTTTTATAAATAGAAATCCCCAAAAAACCCGTTGCATATATTATACAACGGGTTTACTCTGTTTTGTTATACAGTCAGTATAATTTATTTTAAACCTGATTGAGACTTACTTGTCACTGCGCCGTCACGAAACTGGATTATGGCGTTTGCACCAATGCTTCCTTGGCCCCACCAGGAGCATGTCAGCGTTTTTGTTCCAAACAGCTCCATGGTAGATTCTGAAGCGGGCTTATCGCCAATGAGGTTTAAAACGTCTTCATAACGCATTCCTAATGTGATGCTGTTAAATTTTTCAAGAGTCAGCTTTCTTCCTGATGAGGGCAGCGGCGTTGTGCTAACTGTTGCGGCAGCCGGCGTGTTTCCTGCGGCACCGGCCGGTGCCGCGTTATTTGCGCTCTTGTTTTGTAAAGGGATTAAGTAAGACAGCGTGGCAATGACAATACACGTAAATAGCGTCCCGCTAAGCGCGACGAAAACATCTCGCCTTGTATTTTGCCCATTCATTAACGCATTTTTGAGCCGTTTCACGCTCTTATACCGCTTGTTACCGTCGATTTCAATGCATTTTTGAATGATGGAGCGCTCTTTTCCAGAATATAGTTTTTCGCTGGGAAAAGCATTTGTTAGCATATAGTTAAACACCACGCCAAGCGCGTAAATATCCGTGCGTTCATCCGTTTGGGTAAAGCCAAACTGCTCCGGAGCCGCATATCCAACCGTGCCAAGAATATGCGTATCAGCGCCCTTATTTACCTTTTTTTCCCTTGCAATTCCCAAATCAATTAAATAACAGCCGTGATGTCCTATGATGATGTTTGATGCTGTAATGTCCCTGTGTATAATGCCGAAAGCATGGAGGGCCTTTACGCCGTTGCATAGGGTAATCATATGTGATTTGGCTTCCTGTATGCTCATCACGCCGTCGCGAGACAATTTGTTGTTCAGAGAAATTCCGTTCACATATTCCATAATCACATAGTCGTTTTTCACTTTATAGACGGTTGGAAGCCCAGAAATTTGCAAGCCAACCAGCCGTTTGTAGATATGGGCGGCGCCTTTGCCTACAATTTTTTTTACATAGATGCCGCCAGTTGAGCTTTCCCGCACCAATGCCGTTTTTTCGTCGGCTGATAAAAATTCAATAATTTCATATTCTTGCTCGATGAATTTTTTTGTATATTCATTCATACCTCCACCCCTTGACAATTATATTACCATATTATTATAATAAAGTCAAAACATGTCGAAATTTTTAAAAGGAGATTTTTTATTCATGAGAAAGAGTACGCAGGAGCTGCTGGAAGTTTTAAAAAGAAGTCCGTCACTTAAAAATTTTTTAATTGAAAATGAAGACGATTTTGCCGACATTACTTTGTCAGAATTTATCAATTCCTTCCTATCACAAAAACAGCTAAACAAAAGTGAGGTTATTCAAAGCTCCAACCTCACGCAGGTATATGGCTATAAAATACTTTCCGGTGAACGGATACCCCAGCGGGATAAGGTTTTGTGCCTTGCGTTCGGCTTAAAACTGAATTTAGACGAAACACAGCGCATGTTAAAAATTGCAGCCGCCGGAGCACTTTATCCTAAGGTACGCCGCGACAGCATCATTATGTTTGCAATAAAGGAACACACAGATCTTTTCACCTGCAACGAAATGCTGTATGAACTTGGAGAAGATATTTTAGAGTGACCGTTACCGATAGCTTAAATATTCCATAAATTTTTTTACTGCAATGGAAGCTGACTTTTTGTCCCGCACGGCAAGACCAATACTGCGGTAAGCCGGAACATCCAGTTCTTTTGCCACAATGCGGTAGGGAACCCTTTTTAAAATGAGCTCCGGCAAAATGGCTAATCCTAAACCGCTTTCAATCATGGACATTATGGCGTAGTCGTCCCAGGTGGTAAAGTGTACGTTTGGTGTTAGGCCGCTCTTTTCAAAAATTTCTGATACTTCGGCCTTGGCTCCTTTTTCGAGCAGCATGAACGGTTCTTTGCAGAGCTCCGATAGGGGAACGGCTTCACTGCCGGCCAGCCTGTGGTTTTCGGGCAAAACAGCCAAGAGTCTGTCTGTTTCTAAAAAAAATGTTTCAAGAGCAGGGGAGGCCGGCAGACGCAGAAATCCGCAGTCTACCCGCCCCTCTAAAATCCATGTTTCAATTTCTGTATAGTCGCCCAGCAACAGTTCATAGTCAATGTTCGGATAATCTTTTTGAAACGCTTTGATAATATTTGGCAGCCAGTGGGTTGCCACGCTGGAAAATGTTCCAATGCGAATCAGGCCGGTCTTGAGACCGCTGAGCTCATCTACCTGAAGCTGAAGCCTGCGGTATTCAGCACACAGGCTTTTTGCGTAAGGAAGCAGCGTCAAGCCGTCTGACGTGAGCTTAACACCCGTCTTTCCACGCTCTAAAACCGTAGTGTTCCATTCCGTTTCTAAATCGTTTATCATACGGCTGACGGCAGACTGGGAATAGTTTAAAACATCAGCTGCTTTTGTAAAGCTTCCATATTCAACAGTTGTAACAAACGCAAAATATTTTGATAAATTCATATCCATTTTGTAAGTTCCCCCAATTATATCCATTCTAAACTGTAATGATAAACATTTAAAACATTCGCTTTTGTAATTGATAAGTTTATGATATACTATGCATAAAGATTTGTCAATAGGAGCGATGAAAATGGCAAAGAACTATATTAAATATATTTTAGCGCTGTTGCTTTTTGGTTCAAACGGAATTGTGGCAAGCAAAATCACGCTTGAAAGCAGCAACATTGTGCTGCTTAGAACGTTTGCAGGCAGCTTGCTGCTAATTGTGGTGTTTATGCTGTCGAAACGAAAAATTTGCTTTCTTCAATTTAAAAAGGATTGTTTCAATATTGCAATTTCCGGCGCGGCCATGGGTGCAAGCTGGATGCTGCTGTACGAGGCCTACATACAAATTGGAGTTGGAACGGCTTCACTAATGTATTACTGCGGCCCTGTAATAGTTATGCTTCTCTCTCCAATCCTCTTCCGGGAAAAATTAACCGGAATTAAAATAGGCAGTTTTTTTGTTGTATTGGTAGGAATTTTATTCATAAACAGCGGAGCAGAAGAGATTAGGGGAAACGCCGGTGGCGTTGTTTTGGCAGGTATGTCGGCGGTGATGTATGCTGTCATGGTAATTTTTAATAAAAAAAGCGTTCATGTTAAAGGGCTGGAAAATGCAATGATACAGCTGTTTGTTAGCTTTCTTACCGCCGCAGTGTATGTTGGTTGCAAAACAAACGAAGTTATACAAATTAACAGCGGGGATTGGGTCTATATCCTCATTTTGGGCCTGGTGAATACAGGCCTGGGCTGTTACCTTTATTTTTCGTCTATCGGAGCGATGCCTGTTCAAACAATTGCAGTGTGCGGCTATTTAGAACCGCTTTCGGCAGTGCTGCTGTCAGTGTTTGTTTTAAAAGAAACGCTGCTGCCTATGCACATTTTAGGAGCTGTTTTCATTCTTGGCGGAGCGGTTTTTGCCGAGATTTTTGGGCATAGAAAAACAGGGACATAACGTAGTCCCTGTTTTTTATATTTATGTCTATCTGTTGGGATACTCCGTTTCCACAAATTTGCGAATGACGGGAATGGAACGCTTCACCTTTTCAGTGTCGATACAATAAGCAATTCTAAAATATCCGGGACAGCCAAAGGTATCTGCCGGCACAAAAACCAAATCATATTTCAGCGCTTTTTCGCAGAAGATTTTTGCGTCCTCCTCTAAGGCCTTGGGGAAAATGTAGAACGTTCCGCCGGGCCGAACAACCGTAAACCCTAAATCAATCAAAACATCGTAAAGCAGATTCATGTTGGTTTCATAAACCGACAAATCGGCGGTTAAGCCGCAGGTTTCGCCCACGGCCAGCTGAATAATGGAAGCGGGGCAGTTGTGGCCAATTCCGCGGGAAATCTGTCCGCACATTACCACCATTTCTTTCGCATAGGGGCATTTGGGGTGAATTGCCACATACCCAATGCGTTCTCCCGGCAGGGACAGTGATTTTGAGTAGGAGTAGCAGCTTAAAGTATAGTCATAATAGTTTGACACATACACAATTTCGTTGCCGTCAAAGGTAATTTCACGGTAGGGTTCATCGGAAATAATATAAATTTCGTGCCCGAACTCTTTCGATTTTTCTGTTAAAACAGCGGCAAGTTTCTTTATTGTTTCCTCGGAGTAAGCAATGCCAGATGGATTGTTCGGTGTGTTAATCAGCACGGCCATCACTTTTTTGGTAAGCATTTGTTCAAAGGCCTCAAAATTAATCTGAAAATTTTCTGTATTTGGCGGAACAACTTTTAACACTGCGCCGGATAAATTTACATAAGGGTTATATTCCGGAAAGAACGGCGCAAAGGTGAGCACCTCGTCGCCGGGCTCTGTTACGCAGCGCAATGCGTGGGCAATGGCGCCTGCCGCGCCCGCAGTCATAAAAATATGGTCCTGCGTATAGTCCATGCCAAACCGCTGGTTTAAAGACGCCGCAATTTTTGCCCTGACGGAAGGGATTCCCAGGCTTTGGCTGTATCCGTGCAGGTCAATGGGGTTGCTTTCTTTCAAAAGCTTTATCATCGTGTCGGTAAACGCCGCCGGCACCGGGACTGACGGGTTTCCGAGACTGAAATCGAACACATTTTCATAACCGATTTCCGCGCCCCTTGCGGTGGCAAATTCTGAAAGCTGACGGATAACCGATTTTGCGCTTAACATGTCTTTATATGTCTTTGCAATCATAAGTCATTCCTCCTGTGTTTTAAAAACGTATATAATCATTATAGCACAGAGAGAAAAGCAGGGCAAGACCTAAATGTCCCTTTTTGAAAGCCACAGGCTGCCGGCGGCTGTGAACAAAGCAAGAAAGGCCAGGCAAATGACAACAAACTGCAAATTTCCGTTTTCCATGAGCACCTGGGGCGCATTTGAGCGCATGCCATAGGCCATCAGCGCATATGGGTAGATATGGCCAAACCCCTTTGCAAGCGCAACAAGACCGGAAATGCCGCCTGCCAGCGCAATTCCAACAGGAAGCGCAAAGCTTTTTAAGACGGCGGAAAGCATGAGCTGAACCGATGCCATTACCATGCCCCCTAGTGTTCCGCAGGCCAGCCACAAAATTAAGTCTTTCGGAATGGGTTCTGAAATTCCTGTAATTTTACCTGATACAATGAACAAAAGCCCAATCCACAGCTCGCTTAACACCAGCATCAGTGAAGCGGTGACGAGCTTTGAAACAAACACCTGCCACGGCTTTACCGGCATCGTTAACAGTTTGTTCCAGTTGTGGTTGCTGTTTTCAAGCCGCATGAGATAGGAGCAGTAAATCCCAAGCATAATGGGGAGAAAGAAGTAGCAGGTAAAAAGCGTATGCTGCGTCCACAGGCTATACCAGCCGTTTTTTAAAATGCCGATGTTTGCCCGGTAGTTGAGTGTGCCCAAAAGGGCAGGAACAATGGGCATGAACAAAAACGCAAGCCAAATTGGCGAGCGTTTCAGTTTCATTCTGTCTGCATAAATGAGTTTTAAAATCATTTGTTAAACCTCCTTTTTTATAAATAAGCTCCGTCCGATTCCATACAGTACTAGGCACACCGTCAGCAAAATGACAAAAGAGAGCCAGTCAAAGTCATAAAGATAAAAGGTGCTGATGCGCGTTTGACTGTTCCAGTCGCTTCCCACAAACTGCAAAACGCCGTAATATCCCCATAAAAGAGATTTTCTCAGCCACGGAAGCTGGGGCAGAAACATGGAAAACACGCCCAAAAATTCCCCGATTACGCCTGCAAAAAAAGGGACTGCCTGATTTTGAAACAGCATGGAAAGCGTGTGCTGAAAAATGTAAATGGCAAGGCTTGCCGCAATGGTGAACAGCCAATAGATGCTGTAAAGCCTGAAAGGATATACGCCGCCAAACCCTTTGACACAGCCAAATATAAAGACCGACACAAACTGTATCACCATGCATGCCAAAACAATGGAAAAGCCGTATAAAAGCTTTGCGTCGAACAGCTTGCCTCTGGGCACAATGGTGCAAAGCTGTTTTAGCATGAATCCCCGGTGTTCAATGTCGGCAAGGCGCGAGGCCACCACCGTCATTAAAAAGGGCAGAAAAATGGCATTGGTCAGCGGCAGCTGATATAAAAACATCATCCAGCCCTTTAAAATTGCGTCTTCAGAAAAGTTGCCGTAGAAAATCCAGGCCAAATCCAGAGCCGTTATCAAAAGCGACGTGAGCAGGAGATATTTCTTTTTCGTTTTTTTATGTTCTGTTTTCAAAAGGGAAATCATAAGCTTCCCTCTTTTCCTGTAAGTTCTAAGAAAATTTCTTCCAAATTTTTTGTTCTGTCCATGTTGTGCAGGGCAGATAAACTGCCCTGAAATTTTAGTTTTCCTCCCGCAATAATACCAATATCCTCCGCCATCTGGTCGATTTCTGATAGAAGGTGGCTCGACACAATCACCGTCATGCCAAACCGTTTGGGAAGGCTTAAAATTAGCTCCCGCATTTCCTGAATTCCGGCGGGGTCAAGCCCATTTGTCGGTTCATCTAAAATTAATAGCCTGGGGAAGGAAAGCAGGGCAGATGCCAGCCCGAGCCGCTGTTTCATTCCCAGCGAATAGGCCGATACTTTTTTTGAGGCTTGGCGCTGAAGACGCACAATAGATAACACCTCGTCGATGTTTTCTTTTGGCACGCCCAGCAGCATTTGTTGAATTTTTAAATTTTCTTTTCCCGTCAAATGTCCATAATAAGAGGGAGTTTCAATTAGGGAGCCGATATGTTTTAGCGCCTCCAGCCTGTTTTTCGCTGTAATTCGTTTGCCAAACAAATCAATTTCTCCCTGAGTGGGATGCACCAGCCCCAAAAGCATTTTCAGCGTGGTGGATTTTCCGGCTCCGTTGGGGCCTAAAAAGCCGTATATTTTTTCCTCAAACACCACCATATCCAAATTGTTTACAGAAAAACAGTCGCCATACCGTTTCGTCAACCCGTTTGTATGTACGATTTCTTGCATAAACTTCATTCCTTTCTTTTTTAAGCTGATTTCATTGTAGCACGGCTACCTTTCGCCAAGCTGAATGAAACCTTACGGCAACCTTAAATAAAATTTTGTGGTATAATAAAAATAAAATGCAACCATCGCAAATAATTTCTTACAGTATAGATGTAGGGCCGCTACACAAAGGAGACTGAAAAACCATGGAGGACGAAACAATCATAAGCTTATATTTGAAACGGGACGAGGAGGCAATTCATGCGTCGTCGTTAAAATATGGAGCGCTGCTGAAATCGGTTGCATACCGCATTTTAAACAATTCTGCCGATGCAGAGGAATGTGAAAACGACGCATATTTTGCGGCGTGGAACGCAATACCGCCGGCACAGCCAAAATCGCTTGCGGCATTTTTAGGCCGCATTGTGCGAAACCATGCATTAAACAGGTATGACTATTACACGGCGGACAAGCGAAACCGTGCTTTCGACCTGATTTTGTCCGAGCTTTCGGAATGTATCCCTGCGCGGGATACGGCGGAGGGCAGCCTTGAAGAGGGAGAAACGGCCGAACACATAAACAGGTTTTTAAAACATACCGACAGCGCAAAGCGGGCTGTGTTTGTCAGAAGATATTGGTATTCCGATACCATAAAAGATATCGCTTTAAGATACCATTTCAGTGAAAGCAAGGTTAAGTCCATGCTCATGCGCACGCGCAGCGGGCTAAAAAAATATTTGGAAAAGGAAGGCGTTACATTGTGACAAATAAAGATTTATTTCAGGAAATTGGCAATATAGATGAAAAATTTATTTTAGAAGCCGGCGGCCCGGCAAAAAAAATACGCAGAATCAGGCTTTCAAAAATTGCGGCGCTGGCCGCTGCGGTTGTTTTAATCTGCGGTTTTTCTGTTTGGGCGGCAAGCAGCATTATTGCGTCGCGGTCCGGCCAGTCCAGCAGCATACCCGACTATTTTTCACCGCCCAGCGCACAAACCCTGCAAAAGGATTTGGGTTTTTCTGCCAACATTTTGGCCGCGTTTCAAAACGGATTTCAATTTCAATCCGGAAATATTTCAGAAGATGAAAGCGCAGATGCAAACGGAAACGTTCTTGAACAGTATAAATCTTTGGGATGCTGGTACAAAAGGGGGAAGGACAGCATTTCTATTTATATCGACGGCGCGGCTATAGGCGAAAGCAATAGTTTAAGCGAAACTGTTGCACAGCACCGCGGCAGTAACATTGGCTATTACGCCTATGTAAACAAGATGGTGCCGGGAGATTATAAAAAGACAAAGCAGGATAAACTGGACGAAGCCGCAGGCAAATATGTTTTTAGCTACGGCAGCAACAAAATTGAAACCGTTCAGGTGCAGATTGTAACCTGGAGCTATGGGGGATTAAACTACTCTCTCTGCGCTATGGATACAGAACTGTCTGCGGAAGAACTGGTAGAAATGGCAAAAGAATTTATTGACGGTCAGGAGTGATTTTATGGTAAAAAAGATTTGGACCTTGATTGCAGCTGCAATTTTGTTATTTAACATGCAATGTGTGGCCTTCGCGGACGAAGGATATGATCAGACAGGATTTACGCTTGTTTCCCAGCAGCATATTGAAAATTTAAGCGGCACGGCATATTATTTTAAGCACATAAAAACCGGCGCTGAAGTTGTTTATGTAGACAACGGCGCCGAAAAACGGGAGTTTTCCATTGGGTTTAAAACCCCGCCAAAGGACAACAAGGGCGCAAACCACGTGCTGGAACACAGCCTGCTGTGCGGCAGCGAAAAGTATCCTGTAAAGAATATTATGAGCTACTTGAATGCGAATGCCTTGGCAGAGGAAATTAACGCCTATACGTCTGACGACTGCACCTATTACACGGTGAAAACAAAAAATGAAACCGAGTATTATAATTTAATGGACGTCTACTTAAATGGTATTTTCCACCCACTTTTGCTCACGGAAGAAAATATTTTCCGCCAGCAGGGAATCCGCAAAGAATATCAAGACGGGGCGGTGCAATATAACGGTGTGGTTTATAACGAGCTGCGGATTAAAAGCTTAGAGAGCTCAGAAAATTCTGTGAATTTTTTAGCGGATAAGCTTTATACCGCGCTTTACGGCGAGACAACCCCTGCCTTTAACAGCGGTGGCACGGTGGAGGACATAAAAGATCTTACATACGAAGACCTTTTAAGGGTTTACCGCACCTATTACACGCCGTCTAACAGCATGACCTGTCTTGCAGGCAAACAGGACATTTTAAAAACCCTTACCCTGTTAAACGAATTTTTTAACGATTCGGAACCAAAAAACATTTCAATTGCATTTCCCGATACAAAACAGACGTCGGCTGAACCAATTTGTGAATTCAACATTACAGAGAATACCAAAACCGTGGACATTGGCTTCATGTCCTCAGGCGTGCCGATGCACAACGTGAAAGAGGTTTACGCAAGAGATATTTTATTTAATCTCGTGATGGCAAAAATGGATGAGGTGAATTCCAAAAACTATGTTTCGGGCGGGAATACCGGCGGCATTTCAAATCTAGCGCTGCTTGTTTCGGAGGTGCCCATTGAACAAAAGGACGAAATGATTGCACACTATAAAACTATTTTATCTGACTTTGAAACACAGGGCATATCAAAAGACGATTTAAACAGTAAAATCGACAGTTACATAGAGGAGAGAAAAAATCCATACGGCTATTCCACAGAACTGAACGTTTTTAACGGACTGGTATATACCCAAGACCCGTTTTCCTGGCTGGAAATGACGGAAATTGCCAGCTGGCTGAAGGACAATCCGGATTATTTTAACACGGTGTTAGAAACTTATTTTACGAAAAACCCTTACAGTGTGATTGTGGTTTCGGGCAACGGGGCAAAGGCGCCTGTCAGCGACGCCATTACGGCAACCGCAGAAGAACTGGAGCAGATAAGACAGGACACAGAAGACTTTAACGCCTGGGTAAACGCGCCGGAGGATCCGGAGGCAGTGGCGCGGATTCCGTCGTTAACCCTGGATGAGGTTGACCACACCCCTGACTTGCCCCAGGCTGAGGAGGAAAAAATCAATCAAATTTCCTATTTCAGCACGGTGCTTGAAGGCCGTGAAACCGACTCTGCCAGCCTGTTTTTTGACATTGGCCTGAAAGGCGAAAGCTTAAATGAGCTGCAGTTGATGAACGGATTTTTAAATTATCAGCTGCAAAAAAGCGGTTTAAATGGGATTTATTTTGAGCTTTGCGGCTTAGAAAATGCAAAGGACGATTCTGTCGTTCGTCCTATGCTCTGTGTTGGAATGAATGCGCCAAGCGGCGAAATGGAAAGCAAGCTAAATTTGGCTATAGAATTTCTTTTGGGAGATAAGCTGTGGAATGAGGAAGATTTTAAGGAATATTTAAAAAACGCAGCAGACGATATTTTGAAAAACGGATACCGCGACCCATACTTCGTGTCCTATGAATTGATGCAGTCTGCCCAGTCTATGGGGAAACGATTTAACAGCGTTACCCGGGGCAGCATTGGTCAGGGATCGCTGGCATACTTTCGTTATTTAAAGCAGGCAGAACTGTCGCCTGAGGAAACCAACAGGCGGTTTGAAACTGTGAAAACGCTTGCAAACCGCATTTTGTCCTGCGCGCCGTTTGCAGAGTATGTGGGTTCGCAATCCGGCAGCCAGCAGTTTAAAGCCACGGTTGCCGCCCGCTTTGGCGAAATGAAAGCAGGAAGCATTATGGAGTGGAAGCTCCCGGTGGGATATCCGTCTGCCGCCACCATCACCACCTTAGACGACGCAGACCACTTTATGCTGGCGGGATTTCTTACAGAAGGCGGATATGCGTTTTCAGGAAAAATGAATATTATGACAAAAGTAGTTGCTTCAAAATATTTATACCCTGTGATGCGGGGGCAATACGGCGCATATGGAGCTGGAATGAATGTTGACGGAACCACCCTGGTGTGCGCTGTGGCGGGGCTGAAAGACATAGACCTGGCCGTTCAGGTTTGGAGCGGCATGGGAAACTTTTTAAGGAACCTGGAAATGACACAAAAGGAACTTGACGGCATGATTGTCTCTGCAATTAACGAGTTTGACGAATGGGAAGCAAACACGGAAAACGGCGCATTTTTGGCTCTTTCAGGGAAAACTGCCGAAGACATAAAAGAGGTGCGCAGCGAAATGCTATCCACAACGGTGGAGGACGTAAAAGGCTATGCAGACTTTGTAGAGGACATGGCGGCCCAGAACAGAATTTTTGCAGTGTTGGGGAAAGATGCGGCGGACAAGGCAAAATTTGAATTTCCCTACTATGCCGATGCAAAAACGCTCACAGTTTCGCCCAGGCTGAAACGAAATGCCGGCGGCTATATGACGGGGAAGACGGAAAATACGTTCCAGCCGGACGCACCCATCACCCGGGCGGAAACGGCGGCAATCTTTTCAAGGCTCATGGCCGACCAGCGTTCGCCGGAAGAAAAAAATTATTTTCAAGACGTATCAGACAGCGACTGGTTTTCCAATGCGGTTGCTTCCGTAACGGAAAAGGGTGTTTTAAACGGCTATGGCGACGGCTCGTTTTGTCCGGATAAAAACATCACCCGGGCAGAGTTTGCCGCGGCGGCTTCTAAGTTTTTGTTTGGCACAGTGAATAAAGGAAACACCCAATTCGCCGATGTAAGCGAAACCAACTGGGCGTATAACGCCATTTCAAAAATGGCAGACAGCGGATTGTTAAACGGCTATGCTGGAGGCATGTTTTTGCCCGACCAGCCCATCACCCGGGCGGAAGCCGTTACGGTGATGAACAAAATGCTGGGAAAAGCACCAGACAGCGAAGCGAATAACCCATTTTCCGACCTGTTGCCGATACACTGGGCCTATGCAGACATTTTAGCCGCAATTCAATAAAGCAAAAACGGCCGCAGCACATGCTGCGGCCGTTTCTTATTCGTTTTCCCGTAACCGTTCCACAATGCTTTGCTTTGTTACGTTTCTTAAAACAATGGGCGGCAAAATCATGCCAATTATCAATAGAAGCGGAATGGTGCAGATGAGCGGCAGCAGCGTAAACTGGAAAGAGAAAAACCACAGATTACCCGAAATGGCTTTCATAATTACGCCGGAGAACAGAATGCTGCCCAATAACGACACCACAGCCGCGGCCAATGCATAGTAAAATCCCTCTAAAATCAGCATTTTCTGAAGCTGTGATTTCGTCATGCCGATGGACTGCATCATGGCAAACTCCCGGCGTCTTGTAATAATGCTGGTCAGGGTGGAGTTTACAAAGTTTAAAACGCCAATTAAGCCAATTACCAAACTCAGCGCGCCGCCTACCAGCAGCACCATGCTGCGGAGCCCTTCAAACTCGCTGACGCGGGTGCCCTTGGAGCTAAAATTCATCACGGGCTCTGCGTTTTCCGTATATTGTTTTAAAAATGCGTCCATAGCGGGTTCGTCTTCGTCTTCTACATTAAAGACAAAGCTCATCACCCCCGGGTTTGCAACCATTTCTTTGTAGGTATCAGCCGGCAGGTAAAAGGAAAAATCAGACCCGCGGCCGCAGGAATTGGTATATGTTTCAACAGCTACCTTTGCCATCACCTCAAAAGAGAGGGTTTGCGGCTCATTGTCATTCCGCTTGTCGCTTAAGCCCTT
Organism: Congzhengia sp.; assembly: GCF_037235575.1. Taxonomy (NCBI): domain Bacteria; kingdom Bacillati; phylum Bacillota; class Clostridia; order Eubacteriales; family Oscillospiraceae; genus Congzhengia; species Congzhengia sp. Next base: position 31,323 of record NZ_JAXUNN010000031.1, read on the forward strand.
GCGGTTGTGCAGCGTTACTGTGTCGCCGATTTTATAGTGCGACGAATCCCACACCGGACTGCCGTCGTCATGTAGCTCCACGCCTTCTAAAATATATTTCCCGGTTTTTAATTTCTCCATGTCGATTTCACCCTCTAAAACGTCTAAGCGGGCCAAGGGCAGGTTATCTGCACCATACACGAAGCACATCGGCCGCCCCTCGGGGTCTACGTTATACTGTTTACTGGTTGCATATTCGAGAGAAAAAATTTCTGCGTCCATGTTGGCATAAAACCTTCCGCCCTCTGAAAATCCAGGCTGTTGCTTCACGGCCTCAATAAAGCTTTCAGAAACAGCATTTTCCGGGCCGTGGAAATCGTAGTTAAAATAGTCAGCGTGGGCAATTAAAAAGTCGGTGTCTACAAACTTTGAAAGAAACTTATCCATGTCGAACCCACGGCTAAAGGTATAAACCGTGTTAAACAAAATTAAGCTCATGGACATGGAAATTACCACTAAAACGGTTCTTTTTTTATTTCTGCTCAGGTTGGAAGCAGCCATTGCCGAAATGCGCGAACCGCGCTTTGTTTTTTTGCCTTTCTTTTTTGAATGTCCGGCATCGGCATACCGCACCGCCTCAACAGGGGAGACGCTGGCTGCAATTTTGCCCGGTTTATTTGTGCTTAAAAACACGGTGATGAGGGCAAACAAAAGGGCGCCGATAAAGATAATCGGATTGGCGGTGGTGGTAAACTGCGCGCCCCTTGCAAAGGTTTGGTTTAAAATAACGGGTACCAGAGAGCAGCCGACAAAGTAGCCTGCAACCAGCCCGATGGGAATGCCGATTGCGGCCAGAACCAGCGCCTGCCGCCGGATGATTTTCTTAATTTGTTTTCCGGTGGTGCCTATGGTTTTTAAAAGTCCGTAAAACCGAATGTCTTTAATTACAGAAATCTGAAAAATGTTATAAATGATCAGATAGCCTGTAAGAATAATTAAAAGCAGAGCGGCTAAAACGCCGATAACGGTAGGCGGGTCCATGGAAAAGTTCGTAGTGAGATAAGACCAGTTTACGTTAGACGCAATGTAATTGGGGTCTTCCTCGCGTTGTGAATAGCCGGATTCAGTGAGTACCCGCTCTAGCTTGTTTTCTAAGCTTAGGGAGTTTGAAAACATCATGTAGCTGTTGATAACACCCGTCATGTCATAATTTTCTTTATAGCTGTTATACAGCTCGCCGATATGTTCCTCCATATATGCACGAGAGGTTATCAGCATGGAAACGTTAAACACCGGGTCTGGTTCCCACCAGCCGGAAATAACAAAATCCCGTGTCACCTTTTGGCCGTGCACCGTAAGCTCTAACGTTACCGGCGCCCCAATTTCCTGTTTTGCCCCCAGCATTTTTATGGCCTTGGTGTCTAAAATCAGCTCGTTCTCCTTTTCGGGCTTTCTGCCTGTGGTAGGCTCGCAAAAACCAAGCTTTAAGGCAGTGTCGTCCATGTAATAAAACTCGCCCCGGCGCTTTAAAAGTTCCTCGTTATCAACGCTGTCGCATAAAATTCTGTTATAAGAAAGCTCTTTTATCAGTTTGTGTTTTTTTATTGTATCAAACTGTTCATCAGTAATATATTTTATAACGGCCATGCCGTCGCCTCCGGCCTGGCGCATAGTTTGCTTTTGAAAATTTTCTACCAGCCCGCTGCCCACCGTGAAAAGGGCGGTGAACAAAACGGCAGTTAAGGCAATTGCGGCAATGGCAATGATATTGCGCGATTTGTTGGCACAAAAGCTTTTGCTTGCAATGCGTGAAATCACTTTTTTGTTGCTTACCTTATACATTGCGGTCACCTGCAATTCTGCCGTCTTCAATGCGGATAATGCGCTGGGCCATTTGCGCCAGTTCCTCGTTGTGGGTAATCATAACAATGGTCTGGCCAAATTTTTCGCTGGTTACCTTTAAAAGCCCCAGCACATCTAAGCTGGTTTTGCTGTCTAAGTTTCCTGTTGGCTCATCGGCTAGAATAATGGCTGGCTTGGTTGCCAGCGCCCGGGCAATGGCAACCCGCTGCTGCTGGCCGCCGGAAAGCTGGTTTGGCAGGTTGGTAAGTTTTGACTCTAATCCCAGCGTCGCGATGATGGAGTTTACAAAGGGATGGTCCACTTTCTCACCGTCCAGTTCAATTGGCAGCACGATGTTCTCATATACATTCAGCACAGGCACCAGGTTATAGCTTTGAAAAACAAATCCAATTTTTCTGCGGCGAAAAATGGTAAGCTCGTCGTCTTTTAGCTTAAAAATATCGGTACCGTCTACGGTAACGCTGCCCTCGGTTGCGCGGTCTAAACCGCCAAGCATGTGCAAAAGTGTAGACTTTCCGCTGCCGGAAGTGCCGACAATTGCGGCAAACTCGCCTTTTGGGGCGCTTAGGTTCACCCCGTCTAAGGCCTTCACCACGGTGCTTCCTTCGCCGTAATACTTTTTTAAATTGTGGGTTTTGAGAATTTCCATATGCTTAACCTCCTAAAAAAATCATGTGCAAAGATTTTTTATCCTTCGCACATGATTATATCAAACGGTTCTTTCGAGAATCTTTCGAAAAGGTTACAGTTTTGAAAGAATTTATGGTTTACTCGCCGCTTCTCATTCGCGTAACCAGGCTCTCTTTATGAATTCGTTTGGAAATGAAGAACGTAATTGCCATTTGTCCCAAAATTAGCGCCAGCCCAAGCCCAATGGTTTCAAGCAGCGGATAGTGGTAAATCTGCACCTCCATAAAGCCTGTGTTCCTTCCGTATAAAAACACCAAATAGCCCAAAAGATTTCCCACAGTTAGCGCAGCAAGCAGCGTACCCATGGTGAACACCATTCCCTCTTTAGAAAGCATTTTTACAAGCTGTTTGTCGGAAAGACCAATGGCCTGCAGCATGGCAAGCTCCCGCTTTCGGGTTATAATGCTGGTTACCATGGTATTGATGAGGTTCATAAAACTGATAATACCAATTAAAATTAAGATTGCATACATCGGATATTTTATCATGTTAATGGAAAGCTTTGCAATGTCCCGCTCCTCGTCCATGGAATATAGCTTAAACAGCTGGTTTTGTCCGGTTATTTCCTGAAGCTGTGCTTTCACGGCGCCGAACTGCTCCGGCTCTGCGTGAATATATAGCGCTATGGTGGTGTTTAAATCCCCGGCCAGCTGATCGAACAGCTCTTTCGGCAGCATAAAACTCATTTTTCCCCAAGAGCCGCTGGCAGCAATTTCACCATTAAAAGGAATTTGCTTGTCCCCGCGGAAAAACGACAAAGACAGCCGCTGGTTCATGGAAAATCCTTCTTTTTCTAAAATGGTGTCGTAACAATATATCAAGCCGTGGTTTGCCAAAAGCGCGTCATAATCCAAGTCGCCCCGTTTTAAGTCTTTTTTCAGCTTTGGAATGTCCTCCCGGGTGAAGCAGCCAATTCCGGTGCGGGTCCCGCCGGCAAACACTTCAGAGTCTGAGTCGGCGCCTGCCAGCATTGCGTTTTCTGTGTCAACAGCCGTAACGCCGGGAATGGATTTGATTTTATCGAGCAAAGCATCGTCAAAGGGAGAGTGCATCTGCACCTGGTCTAAATTATTTTCCGGATAGGTCTTGTCGTTGTAAGATGCGTCTAATGAAATCATGAAATCGCCCTCCGGCAGCGTTCTGCGGGCAAAGTCGTCAATGCTCATACTGTTTGCCACCGCGGCAAGGCTGATGAACAGCACACAGCTCAGCCCCATGGTCACAATGGTAACAACGGTTCTTTTTTTATTCCGTGCAAGATTTGCCCAGCTTAAACGGGTTAAGTTTAAGGTGTTGCAGCCCTCCCGCTCTTTCCGCTTGTCTGAGCTGGTTTCTTGATACCGGATGGCCTCAACAGGTGAAATTTTTGAAGCCATTGACAGCGGTTTTAAAAGAGAGAGGAACACCGTAACAAGCACAACGAGGATAACCCCCAGCGTAACGGGAACAGAAAACATGGAAATTCCGCCTTCGGGCAGCTCGGCATATACGCTGTATTTCGACATGGCGTCCATGAGCATGGGAAGCCCCAGCTTGGGAATTAAGTATCCTAACACCAATCCAACCGGCAGGGCAATGAGGGAGGCAAACAGCCCCTCAAGCTGAAGCAGACGGCGGATTTGTTTTTTCGACGCCCCCAGGGCTTTCAGCTTTCCGATTTCCTGCACATCGGTAATGACAGACACGTAATAAATGCTATAAATAACAAGCCCTGCAAAGAGCGCAATGATGAGCGCGATCAGCGCCGAGCCTGCTAAAATATCCTGGCCGGGGTCTGTCATCACCATTAAATATTCGGTGTTATAATCTAAATCGTCTTTGTTTAGCCCAATGTCTTCTGCAACGGACGCAATCCGCGCTTTCATCGCGTCGTAGTTTAAATTGTTTTCGCCGTTTACGCGGATTGCAGCGGAAAAGGAGCGTTCCTCCTCCGGGAAAAACTCGCGGATTAATGCTTCTGAAACGCTGGCGCCATAGGCGATCCTGTCGTCGCTCACGTTAAGTTTTGAAACATCCGCCTGGGAAACGAGTCCGCAAATGGTAAATTCCCGTGTTACATATTCAGTTTCCCCGGGACGAAACGTAACAGACAGCGTGTTTCCAATTTCAGGGCTCGTGCCCATTCGCTCAAAAAACGCAGGAGGGCCGCAGATTTCGTTCGGAGCTTCGGGCAGCCTGCCCTCAGTTAAGTTTCCCGCACTGTGGTAAACAGAACCCTTCACGGCCTTTGTGAGGCTTAAAAATCCGGTCATTTTTTCATATTGAATTCTGGCAAATATTTCTGAGGCCTCCACTGCTTCAACATCCACATGGTTGGTAAGCAGGTTAAGCTGCCGGGCCGTTAAGTTTTTCATGCGGGCGTGGTGGTTGGCGGTGTGCGATACCGCATATTTCTGGTTGTTAATCAACCCCACTACAGAGGTGCCCAAGCTCATGAGCAGCAGGGTGGTGAGCATGATGGAAATAACGGTGAACACCGTTCTGCTCTTGTTGAATTTAATCCGGCTTTTTGCAAGAGAGGTGAGTGAATTCATGCTATTTCACCACCTTGCCGTCTTCAATTATAATGGTGCGGTCTGCCATTTGGGCAATGTCCTCATTGTGGGTAATTACTACCAGCGTCTGGCCATATTTTTTTGCGCTTGTTTTAAGCAGAGCAATGACCTCGTCGCCGGTTTTGGTATCTAAATTTCCCGTGGGCTCGTCCGCTAAAATAATGGCGGGCTTAGCCGCCAGGGCCCGGGCAATGGCAACCCGCTGCTGCTGACCGCCTGACAGCGTGTTGGGCAAACTTTTCACCTTGCTGTTAAGCCCCAGTGTGCTGATAATGTCTTTTACAAATGCCGTGTCCGGCCGGCGCCCATCCAACCCTAAAGGAAGCACAATGTTCTCCCATACGTTCAGCGAGGGCACCAGGTTAAAAGCCTGAAACACAAACCCAATTTTGCGGCGGCGGATCACAGCCAAACTGTTTTCGCTGTATGCAGCAATGTTTTCGCCGTCCACGAAAACCTCACCGGAGGTGGGGTAGTCCAGTCCGCCCAAAAGGTGCAGCAGCGTAGACTTTCCGCTGCCAGATTTTCCAACAATGGCAACAAATTCATGCTGGAAAATAGAAATGTCGGCGTGGTCAATGGCCTTTACCAGACTTTCACCAGCACCGTAGTGCTTACATAAATCTTTTGTTTCTAAAATGACATTCATGATGATTCCTCCTTTTTATAATCCCATATTATCAGGGGAATCTTACATTTTTCTTACAAACTGCCTTACAGTTTGCTTACAGCGGAAGCTGAAGAATAAAAGCGGCGCCTTTGCCTGGTTCCGATTTCACCGAAATGGTGCCGCCCTGTTCCTCTAAAATCCTGCGGGTGAGATAAAGCCCAATGCCGCTGCCCTCGCTGTTTTTTACCTCAGGGGCCGTGCCGCGGTAAAACCGCCTGAAAATTTTGTTCTGTTCGCTTTTTTCAATTCCAATGCCGCAGTCTGTTATTTCGACCCGCACATAGGAATAAAGCGGTTGCACATGAATTGAAATTTTGCTGTGTTCAGGGCTGTATTTTAAAGCGTTGTCCAGCACGTTCATAATAGCCTCTGCCGTCCATTTCGGGTCGAGATTTAAGTTCAAATCTTTAAAGTCCGACGTTTCAATGGCAATGTTTTTTTTCATTGACTTGTCGTAAATGCCATTCACTGCGCGAACCAATAAATCTGAAAGGTTCACTCTTTCTTTTTGGAGGGAAATCATGCCGATTTCTAAGCGCGACACGTTCATCAGCGCGTCGGCAAGCAGTCTTAATTTGTCCACCTGCAGCAAACTTCGGGCTAAAAACTCTGTTTTCTGTTCCTGGGAATCTGCCTCAGAAAGCACAGTTAAGCAGGTGGAAAGCGCCGCAATGGGCGTTTTCAGCTGGTGGGAGATGTCTGTCACCAAAGATTTTGTGTTGTTTTTTTCCTCTGCCAGAAGCAAAGATTTATGCTCTAAGTTCCTGCCCAGCTTGAAAAGTGTATCGGCAAACTGCTGGTTTAACAAAAGACGCTGTTTTTCTGCATCTTTTAAAAAAGAGAAATCGTCGGAAAAATAGCCCTCTAACACCTGGGCAATGCTTTTTTCCTGCCGGCTTTGTCTGCGCTTGATACTGATAAAAAAGGCAAGGATAAAAAGTGTTAAAACTGCCCACAGTCCCCAGGTCACTGCAAAAAGAATGATAACCGTTTTTTTATAGCCGCTGTTTTCTAAAAGGCGCATGTGTTCATTATACCCATATTTGCCCAAAATTGTGCTTCCTGTTTCAAAAGTGTCAGTTTCTCCTTTTGCCGCGGCGAGAAACGGCTGCTCGGCATTTGAATTTTCGGGCAGAACTGCGCCTGCAATGTTAATTACCGTGTTAATTTCCTGCCGGTAGGCCTCTTTTACAAAATAAAACGCAAAGGCAGAAAATGCGGCGGTGAACACGGTTACGGCAATCAGACAGGCAGCAAGGCTGCGTTTCAGCGGCCGGTTCATTTTGTTTCACACGTCCTTTCCCAAATGTAACCCAGCCCGCGGATATTTTTAATGTAAACCGGATGGGAGGGGTCGGTTTCTATTTTTTCGCGCAGACGGCGAATGTTCACAGCCAGCGTGTTTTCGTCTACAAAGTTGCCCCCTGAGTCCCACAGGGACTCCAACAGCTGATTTTTGGAAAGAATCTGCATAGGATTTTTTAAAAAAAGGTGCAAAAGCTTTTGCTCGTTGGCGGTTAAAGAAAGATATGCACCACTGCGTTTTGCACGGTTTTGTTTTAAATCGAACATAATATCTCCGGAGCATATAACAAATTTTTCCTCCGGTTTGGTTCTGCGCATTATGGCGTTTACCTTCGAAATTAAAACCATCAGCGGAAAGGGTTTGGTAATATAGTCGTCTGCGCCGGCCTCATAGCCGTTCACCATGTCAATTTCCGTGTCCTGCGCCGTGAGAAACAGGAACATAACGTTGCTTTCCCTTCTTACCTCACGGCAAAAGTCAAGGCCGCTGCCGTCTGGCAGGCCAATGTCGCAGATAATCAGCGAAACTCTGTTTGCAGAAAACAATGCGTTTGCCGCAGCCAGTGTTTCGGCACAAAGCACGTCGTAGCTTTCCTTTTTCAGCTTTACGCAGATACCCCGGCGCAGGCTGTCGTCGTCTTCTATCAATAAAATGGCGTTGTTCATGTCATCAACCTCACTTCGCTAAAAATAAGTTAAACTCTGTGCCGTGGCCTTTGGCAGATTTCACCGTTACATATCCGCCTTGTTTGGAGATAATTTCCCTTGTTAAATATAGACCGATGCCCACGCCCTTTTCGGCGGCTACGTCCGGACTGCGGTAAAACCGCTGAAAGATTTTGGGATATTCTGACTCATGAATTCCTATTCCCGTGTCGGATACTGTGATACACACAAAACTCTCAAACTCTTTTGCATAAACCGATACGCTGCCGCCTGCAGGGGTATATTTTATTGCGTTGTCCACCACGTTTGAAACCGCCTCAAAGGTCCACTTTGGGTCATAGGCGGCAGAAAATGCGGCGGGCGTTACCGTAAAACGAAGGTTTTTTTCTTCAGCCAGGGGGCGATAAGCCATAAAAAGATCTTTCAAAAGCGGGGATATTTCCTGGATTTTCGGTGCTACGGCAATAATGCCTGCCTCCAGGCGCGAAGTCTTAATTAAGGAGCTGATTAAAAAATTCAGCTTATCTGCCTGGAAACGTACCTGTCGTGCCAGGTCTTTCGCCGGTTTATCAAGGGTTTCCTGCTCGCATAACAGTTCGGAATAGAGCTTCATGTTAGCTACCGGCGTTTTTGTCTGATGGGAGATATCGCTGATGAGCACTTTAATTTGGCTTCGCTCTTTGTCAATAGCCTGCCTTTGCTCGTTGCCCGCCGACAGCAGGTGATACAGCATAGTTTCCAGCTTTGAAAGCCGGCTCTCATCGAAATGCTGTTTCACAAAATTACCTGAAATCGCAGCCTGCAGCATGGTTTCCAGCCGTTGGGCCAATTGAACAGATTTTATCTGAACGACAACAGCATATAAAAGGCAGCCAAGTGCCGCCATCGACAGAATTACAGAAACAATCACAGCCGCACCTCCTAACTTTCCCATTGGTAGCCAAGCCCGTACACCGTTTTAATAAACTCCGGTTTTTTGGGGTTGTCTTCAAGCTTGTTTCTTAGCCGGTTGATGGAAACAGACAGGGCGTTTTCATCCACGAAAGTTGCGCCGTTTGTCCAAATACAGTCAATTAGCCTGTCCCGTGTCACGGTATGGTTCGCATTTGAAACCAGCAGGTTTAACAACTTCTGCTCCGTTTTGCTCAGTTCAATGGGCGTTTCGTTTTTATAAAATACCATATTTTGAAAATCGAACCGGAAAGGGCCAATGCATTGCGCCATTCCTTTGTCGTTGCGGCGCAGTACGGCGTTTACCCTGGCGCGCAGCACTGCTAAGCTAAACGGTTTTGTAATGTAGTCGTCTGCGCCCAGTTCCAAACCCGTTACAATGTCCGACTCTAAGTCGTTTGCAGTCAGAAAAATTACGGGAACAAAAGACTGTGCTTTTATTTCTCGGCAAAGGTCAAGGCCGCTGCCGTCAGGCAGGTTAATGTCAATTAAAATTAAGTCCGCCTCTGATAGATATTTTCTCGCTTCTAAAAGGTTAAAAGCCTGCAGAATGGAAAATTCGGGACTTTTTAAAGACAGCATTATGCCATTGCTTAAGCTCAAATCGTCTTCTATTATTAAAATTGTTTTCATATTCTTATCCTCATTTAATATCATTTAATTTTATTGTACTATAGAACGCCGTTAATGTCAATTTAGGGAGAACAACCTTACGTTAACCTTAAGTTTTTTCTGATTTGCTTTTCACAAACGCAAAGGTGTGGTACAATAAAATCAGGTGATTAAAAATGCAGGAACTGAAAACGAAAAAAATATTAGTTGTAGATGATGAACCAACGCTTTTGAAGCTGTTGGAGGACGCGCTGTTTCACGAGGGGTTTTATCACGTTTACACGGCAAAGGACTGCCGCGGGGCGCTGGAAATTGTGCAAACCCAAAACATTGCCCTGTGCATTTTAGACGTAAACCTGCCGGACGGAAACGGGTTTGCGCTGTTTGAAGACATTAAAAAGACATCGCAGGCGCCCGTGATTTTTTTAACGGCAAAGGGCGAGGCAGACGACAGGCTGTGCGGATTGTCTTTGGGTGCGGACGACTATATCGTAAAGCCTTTTTTAATGAAAGAGCTGGTGCTGCGTGTGACGGCGGTTTTAAAAAGAACCTACCAAACCAGCGGCGCTGATTCCAGCTTTACGCTATCGGGAAAAACCATTGACTTTGAAACTGCTTCGGTGAACTCCGACAGCGGAGAAGTGCGGCTTACGGCAAAGGAGTTTATTTTGCTTAAAAAGCTATTTGCGCATAAAAATAAAATTGTAACCAACGACGCGCTGTGCCTTGCCGCCTGGGGCGACGACTATTACGGGTATGAAAACACGCTGATGGTGCACATCAGGCGGCTGCGGGAAAAAATTGAACAAAATCCGGGAAAGCCAAAGCACTTAATTACCGTGAAAGGAATTGGCTATAAGCTGGTGATTTCTGATGAATAAAACTATATTTAAAATTTTAATTTCGTTTATCGCAAGCGCTGTTGTGATTTCGTTAATTCTTCTGTCCATCAACTTTCTTGCCTTTGCTATAACGGCCAGCGACACAAGCAATTTAAACCAAAAGTCGCCTGTCACGGTTTTAGGTGAGGTGGCGAAGCACTTAAACAAGACAGACAGCGGGTTCGCGTTCGGCGAAGAATATTCCCTTTCTGAAAACCTCTGGGCCATTTTAATTGATGAATCGGGCAATGTGATCTGGCAGGAGCATAAGCCTGCGGATATTCCGGAGCATTACACCATTAACGACGTTGCTTCCATGACCAAATGGTTTTTAAACGACTATCCCGTTTATGTGCGCACCTTAGACGATGGCCTTTTGGTGTTGGGATATCCCAAAAACACGGTGGGGAAATATCAAATGGAGTATTCCATGGAGTGGTTCAGCTCGCTTCCCACGCGGCTGATAGCGGTGCTGCTGTTCAATGCGGTTTTGGCAACGGTTCTGGCCCTGTGCTTTGGCCTTATTCTTTACCGCAGACTGAAAGAGCTGGTGACAGGTATTCGGACATTGAAACAGGAAGAACCGACAAATTTAAAGGAAAAGGGTATTTTTAAAGAGCTGGCCAAAAGCGTAAACGAAACGTCTGTGGCAATTGGCCGCAAAAATGCGCTGTTAAAGCAGCAAGACGATGCCCGGGCCAACTGGATTGCGGGTATTTCCCACGACATTCGAACGCCGTTATCCATTATCATGGGCTATTCTGAGGAGCTTTCCGGCTCATTAAAAGATGAGAATAAGCAGAAAAAAGCGGAAATTATTATGTCTCAAAGCCTGAAAATAAAAACGCTTGTGGAGGATTTAAACTTAATTTCCTCTTTGGAATATGACATGCAGCCGGCAAAAAAAAAGCAGATTAAAATTTGCAGTTTGCTGCGGGAAGCCGTTTCCGAAATTTTAAACGAAGCGATGGATGAAAAGGTTAACATTGAACTGGATTTAACCTTTGAAAAGGCCGCTGTCGTTGGAGACGAACGGCTGTTAAAACGCGCGGTGTTTAACTTGATTCACAACGCCGTTTGTCACAATAAAAGCCCCTGCACCATTCAAATTATCCAGAAAAAAGAGGAAAGCATGTGTGTAATATCCATCCGGGACAACGGCGCAGGCGTTGACCCAAAGGTTTTAGAGCAGATCGGCACAATCCCCAAGTCTGCCCACGGGTTAGGACTTCCCATGGCATATAAAATTATTCAGGTTCATGGCGGCGTTTTTAACGCCTATAACGACGGCGGTTTTTGTGTGGAAATGAAGCTGCCGCTGGCACAATAAGAAATATCAAAAAGCCTCCTGAGGGAAGACCTCAGGAGGCTTTTTTCCGTAAACTAAATCTTTTCGGACACGCTAAAAATCGACAAATTTATCAAATTCGACAATTGTGATATAATTCATAATAGCACAAAAACGGCGGTAAATCAAGGGATATTTAAAATATTTTATTCTATTTGCCGTCAAAATCACAGTCAAAAGGGGAAGTGTTGACATGGCCCGAAGAGGTGAAAATATTTATAAACGAAAAGACGGCCGCTATGAAGGACGATATATAAAATTTTATAATTCTGCCGGCAAGGCTGTTTACGGATATCTCTATTCAAAAAGCTATACGGACTTAAAAGAACGGCTAAAATCATGCAAAACGGAAAAGTGGGGTGCTTCAAAGGGTATGAATATCCCGCTGGGCGAGTGGATGAACACCTGGCTAAGCTCCTTAGGAACAACGCGAAAGCCCACAACACAGCGCGTTTATAAAAGCCACATTGAGAACCACATTAACCCTGCGCTTGGAGCCATTCCGCTAAAAAAATTAAATGCGGAACAGATACAAAATTTTGTAAACGACTTAAATTTGTCCGCGGCTACGGTGAAAACAATTTTTGCAACGTTAAAATCGGCGTTAATTTCAGCTGGAGGCGTTGCGCCGCAGGTGTGGAGCGGTGTGAAAATGCCTAAAAGCGAGAAGTTCATTACGCGTGTTTTGTCTGTTGAGGAACAAAAACGCCTAGAAAATGCGCTTTCAGACGACAGTGACATAGGAATATTCCTTTGCCTTTACACAGGTCTGCGCATTGGTGAGCTTTGCGCCTTAAGATGGGAGGACATTCACTTAGAACGTGCGGTTCTAACGGTGAACGGCACCCAGGCCCGAACAGAAAAGGGTGTTGAAATCATTTCTCCCAAAAGCAAAAGCGCAAAAAGAGAAATTCCACTGCCGCCGTTTCTGTTAGAAAAAATTAAGCGTTTGCCCCGCACGGGCGAATTTGTAATATCGCGCTTTGGCAGACCTTTTGATATCCGCACATACCGGCGGCATTTCAAGCATATTTTAAATAAGGCAGACTTGCCGGATATTAAATTTCATGCACTGAGGCACACCTTTGCAACCAGGGCGTTGGAGGTTGGAATGGACTATAAGACCCTTTCGGAAATATTGGGTCATTCCACCGTTTCCATCACCCTTGATTTATATGCCCATTCATTAAATGAGCATAAAAAAAAGCAAATGAATAAACTTGGCGGAATTTTTCAATTATAGTCAATTTTTGTGGTCAAGCAGTGTAAAATGGCCGTGTGAACATGCTTTATTTTGCTTTTGTCCGAAAAGATTTAGTTTACGGACAAATTGGAAACGGGAGGTAGAAAAATGGATAAACTGTCGGTGATTGTTCCCTGTTACAACGAGGAAAAAAGCGTTATGTTGTTTTATATTGAGTTGTGCAAAGTGATTTGCCGCATGAATCATACGGAGTTTGAAATATTGTTTGTTGACGACGGTTCGTCGGACAAAACCCGGGAAATTATTGAACGCATTGCGGCACAGGACGCCCGCGTGTTTTTTTTGTCCTTTTCCAGAAATTTTGGAAAAGAGGCAGCAATTTATGCCGGGCTCAAACATGTCAGCGGCAGCTACGTCGTGGTTATGGATGTGGATTTGCAGGACCCGCCTTCACTTTTGCCGGAAATGTATCAAATTCTTCAAACCGGGCAGTATGACTGTGTTGCAACAAAACGAAGCACCAGAACAAACGAGCCTCCTGTAAGAAGCATGTTTGCCCACGGGTTTTACAAACTGTTTCACAAATGCACCGGCCTAAAGGTTGCCGACGGCGCGCGCGATTTTAGAATGATGACGCGGAACATGGCAGACTGCATTGCCGAAATGCCCGAATACGGCAGATTTTCCAAGGGAATTTTTGCGTGGGTGGGCTTTGAAACAAAATGGCTGGAATTTGAAAACAAAAAACGCGTTGCAGGCGAAACAAAATGGTCGTTTATGAAGCTGCTGGGCTATGCGTTTGAAGGACTAACGGCGTTTTCGTTTGCCCCGCTGCACTTGTCCACGCTTTTTGCGGTTTTGTTTTTTGCCGCTTTTGTAATTTTTATGCTCTTTTGCATGTTTAGCCCCACAACGCGGCCTTTTTCCGCCTTGACTGGGCTGATTTTGGCGGTTGCCAGCCTGCAGTTTTTTGTAATTGGAATTTTGGGGCAATATCTGTCGAAAATAGCGCTTGAAAATAAGCGGAGGCCGCACTATATTATTAAAAAGACCAATTTGAACAACCAAAAACAAATCATGCCGGAAAGCAGGTGCGGCTTCAGATGAACCAGCGGAAAAAAGCGGTTTTAAAAATACTTGGGATATGCGGTTTCGGTTTTATTTTGGCGCTAATGTTCTTTTTGCATGCAAATATCCGGCTTTCGCGGGACGATTTTTTTTATTATCCCTTTTTAAAACACGGAATGACAGAATTTTTTAACAGGCTAAAGCTCCACTATCAAAACACCAATGGGCGGCTGCTGGTACACAGTGTTTGCGCCGCGTTTTTAAATTATAACCTGTGGGCGTTCCGCCTGTTTAACATTGCGTCAATTCTTTTGTTTTCATGGCTGTTGGTAAACTTATTTGAACAGGATGTAAACCGACGCGCCAGCATGTTTTTAACGGCGCTTTCCGGTTTCTGGCTGATGGGCGGTTTTACTGCGGCGGAGGCTGTAACCTGGGTATCAGGTTCTTTTAATTACATATTACCGGCTCTGCTGCTCATATCTTATCTATATTTTCTAACAAATGCAACAAATGCTAAGGGCTATTTACTTGCGTTTGTGCTTTGCCTGCTTTCTTCTGTTACAACCGAGATTACAAGTGCGCTTACGCTGTTGCTGTCTGTAGTTCTTTTATTCAGCAGTCACAAAAAAAACAGCCTGTTTCCCCCATTTTTTCTGGCCAACATGTTAGCAGCCCTCGCTGGGTTTTTATTTTTAGTTTGTTCGCCTGGAATGCATACCAGGACGGCTGCTGTTTCCTCGCTGGCCCAAGAAATGAAGCAGATGCTCATTCACTTCACCACGTTTTCCCAAATGTGCTGGGAGCCCGGGGGAATTGGCGGTATGCTTATTTTTTCCGCAATCTCCTGTGGAATATGCGCCTACAAAACTTTAAAACGGAAACTTCTATCCGGAACCATGTTTTTTATAGCTGCAATGGCGGTTTTAACAAATTTGGGCGTTGTGTATTCTGCGCGGTGCTACATTGTTTTCGACCTTTGCTATTTTGCGGCACTAATTTGGTTCGGCGTGTTGCTATGTCGTCAGGGAGAAACAAAGGTACTCCTTGCCGCCATATGTTTTGCGGCCGCATTTGCAATTATGTGCGCATCTGGGATTGTGGGCTTTCGCATGCTGTTTCTGCCTGCCATGTGTCTGCTCGTCATTGGCCTTTGCGCCCTGAGCCTGGCACAGCTCAGCCTGGGCGCAATATCTGTGGGGTGTGCCATTATGGTTGTGGTTTCGGGCGTGCAGGTTTTATGTCTGGCTAAAATTAACCAGAAGAATGCGGCTGTGTGGGACGAAAACCAGAAAACCATTGAACGTTACGATGGCGGCTCTCTTGCGCTTCAATCGGTTCCTGACGAATTTTATTTTCAGGGCGGCGTACCGGTGGACAACAATTTTGGCCACGATTATCTTGCGGAGTTTGGCATTGATGACGAGGTGCAGTCATATGCCATTGAGAAGCAGTATTATACGGCGGTTGACGAGCAGAATGCAGTGGTGACAGATAAGGTAATTCGGCGGTATGATGATTATTACATTTCTTTTGAACGGCTGGCGGAATATTTAAACGAGCCCCACGCATGGCGCTATGAAACTTCTGAAATCCGGCACCGCGGTGAGCTTTACCGTTTTCACTACGGCGCACATTCCGTTTTGACGTCTTATGTTGGCGGACGGTCGCAAAAATTGTCCGCCCCTGTAAGAATTGTGGACAGTGATTTGAAAATTTCTGTATTAGATGCA
Organism: Congzhengia sp.; assembly: GCF_037235575.1. NCBI lineage: Bacteria > Bacillati > Bacillota > Clostridia > Eubacteriales > Oscillospiraceae > Congzhengia > Congzhengia sp. Next base: position 46,848 of record NZ_JAXUNN010000031.1, read on the forward strand.
AACAGGCTTTTTCACTTAAATCTCACCATAAAATAAAAGACGGGCGCCGCAAATTGCGGCGCCCGTCGTTGCGGCATTCATTTCGTCATGCTGAGCAATTCCTCTATCGTTAAAACAGGAATGTTCAGTTCCTGCGCCTTGGCAAGCTTACTACCCGCATCCTCCCCGGCGATGACATAGTCTGTCTTTTTCGATACGCTTCCTGCGGCGGTTCCGCCGTTATCTTCAATTATTTGAACAATGTCGCCCCGGCTAAAGCCTTCAAACTTTCCGGTAATAACAAACTTTTTGCCTGCGCATGCGCTGTCTGTTTTCGGCTCAGGCGCAAAGGAAGTCTGGTTTACCCCCAGGGCTTTCAGACGAAAAATCAGCTCCTTGTTCTCCGGACGGCTGAAAAAGCCGCAAATGTTTGCAGCGGTTTTTTCGCCAATGTCAGAAATAGCGGTCAGTTCCTCCTCGCTTGCTTTCATAATATTCTCCATAGTCCGAAAGTGCGCCGCAATGGTTTTGGAGGACTTCAAGCCGTTTAACTGAATGCCCAGCGCAAACAATAGCCGGTAAAGGTCATTTTGCTTGCTTTTTTCAATGGCGGAAATCAAGTTTTCCGCGCTTTTGTCACCCATTTTTTCCAGGGCGGCGATATCCTCTTTAGAGAGCTCATAAAGGTCTGCTGCCGATTTGATGTGGCCAACATCCAAAAGTTTTTCCAGTATGGCAGGGCCTAAACCCTCGATGTCCATAGCGTCCCGGGAGGCAAAGTGCATCAGCCGCCTGAGAAGCTGTGCGGGACAGCTGTCTCCGGTGCATTTGTGGGCGGCTTCACCCTCAACGCGCACAACCGGCGCGCCGCATTCCGGACAGACAGCTGGCATTTCAAAGGGAATCTCGTCCCCCGTACGGTCTTTTTTTTCAACGCCGACAATTTCCGGAATAATGTCTCCGGCCTTGCGCACATAGACGTTATCACCAATTAAAATGTCCCGCTCGCGGATAAAGTCCAAATTATGAAGGGTAGTGCGGCTCACTACGCTGCCTGCTACCCGAACAGGCTCAAGAACTGCGTTGGGCGTGATTTTTCCCGTTCGGCCCACCTGTACGACAATGTCCAGCAGTTTTGTTTTTTTCGTCTCTGCGGGGAACTTAAACGCAACCGCCCAGCGGGGGCATTTCGACGTGGCGCCTAAAAGCTCCCGGGTGCGAAGGTCGTTTACTTTAATTACCGCACCGTCAATCTCAAAGGGCAGGTCGTCCCGCAGGGCGCCGATTTTTTCCACCTGGGCAAACGCACCTTCAATCGAATTCGACACGTTGTTTTGATAAACGGTTTTAAACCCCAGCTGTTTGAGTTTTAATAGTCCCTCGTGATGAGTGGCGATGTTTAGCCCCTCCTCGCGCTGAATGTTAAACACAAAAATGTCCAATCCGCGCTCTCTTGCAATGGAGGAGTCTAACTGTCTTAAAGACCCAGCCGCGGCGTTTCGGGGATTTGCAAACAATGGTTCGCCCTTTGCCTGCTTTTCGTCGTTCAATTTGTCAAAGGTGGCTTTGGGCATAAACACCTCGCCCCGCACCTCTAAATATGGCACAGCTTCTTTTAACCGCAGCGGAATGGAGTTTACGGTTTTTAAGTTCTCTGTTACATCTTCTCCCACAAGGCCGTCGCCCCGGGTGGAACCGCGGACGAACAAGCCGTTTTCATACTCTAAAGAAACGGACAGACCATCAATTTTATATTCCGTCACATATTCAATTTTTCCCGGAACAGCCTCCCGTACACGTTTGTCAAACTCTATAATTTCTTCTTTTGAAAACGCATCGTTCAAACTGAGCATGGGCACCTCGTGAGTGACGCTTTCAAAGCCCTCGATTACGCTGCCGATAACCCGGACAGTGGGGGAGGCGGGGTCTTTTAAGTGGGGATATTTATCCTCCAGGTCCTTCAGTTCCCGCAGCAGCATGTCATATTCATAATCAGAAATTTCAGGGCTGTCCTCCACATAATATTTGTGGGAATGGTATGTTAAAAGCTCCGTAAGCTCTTTCATTCGTTTCTCGGCGTTTTCCATTTGTTTACTCCTTTTCATAGCATATTTCTATTATATCCCACCCGCGAAAAAAAAGCAAGACGCAGCAAAATTTTATTATAAATGATTGAAGTTTACAAAATGTTCATATTTATTTTACATAGATTTTACATAAAATATTCACAACACCTGTCAGTTTATGGTATAATTTACATATTATGCGCCCCGTTTTCGGTTAATGCGGGGGGAAAATAAAATTGGAGGGGTTAACATGACATCAGACAGAATTCAAATTTTGATTGCCATGTGCTGTTACATGGCGGTCATTGTCTTGATTGGTGTTTATTATGCCAAGAAAGCAAATGAAAATTCTGAAAACTACTTTTTAGGCGGCAGGGGCTTAAGTCCGTGGGTTGCGGCCATGAGTGCGGAGGCTTCCGACATGAGCGGCTGGCTTTTGATGGGGCTTCCCGGCGTTGCATATTGGTGTGGCCTGGCTGACGCTGTTTGGACGGCAATCGGCCTTGCCGTTGGTACATATTTAAACTGGCTCATCATTTCAAAAAGGCTCAGGCGTTACAGCGTTAAAGTTGAGGCGATTACGCTTCCTGAGTTTTTCTCCAACAGGTTTAAAGAAAAGAAGGGCATTATCATGGCAATTTCCGCCCTGTTTATCTTAATCTTTTTTACGGTTTATGCAGCGAGCTGTCTGGTTACCTGCGGCAAGCTGTTTTCCACGCTGTTTCAAACATCTTACATTTGGATGATGATTTTAGGCGCGGTATTTGTTTTGTTCTACACATTCCTGGGAGGATTTTTAGCTGAGAGCGTGTCGGACTTTTTGCAGGGCATAATCATGATTATTGCCTTAGTGGCAGTTTTAGCTGTCGGCACGGCAAGCGCCGGCGGTTTTAACGCGGTTTTGGAAAACTCAAAGAATATTCCGGGATTTTTAGAATTTTTCGGCACGGCAACCCCTGCTTTAAATGAAAGCGGTGTCCAGGCTGTGCAGGCAGGCGCACCTGTGTTTGGCCCAAGGGCAACCTACAGCGCGCTGACAATTGCATCGGCTTTAGCGTGGGGGCTGGGATATTTCGGCATGCCTCAAGTACTGCTGCGCTTTATGGCAATCCGCAAGGAAAACGAGCTGAAAATGTCCAGAAGAATTGCAATCATCTGGTGCGTTATTTCCCTGATTGCCGCTGTTGTAATCGGTTTAATCGGGCGTACGCTGTATCCTACGGATTTGCTTACAAAAAGCTCGGCTGAAAATGTGTTTATTTTAATGTCAACCAATTTGCTGCCGCCGCTTTTAGCAGGTTTTGCCATGGCGGGAATTCTGGCGGCAACCATGAGCTCGTCCGACTCCTATTTGTTAATTGCATCGTCGGCTCTGGCGCGAAATATTTACAGCGGTTTGTTTAAAAAGAACGCAACCGACAAACAGGTTATGAATGTTTCAAGAATTACGTTGGTTATTATCACGTTGATTGCAATTGTCATTGCCTTAGACGAAAACAGTGTTATTTTCAGCATTGTGTCCTTTGCATGGGCGGGCTTTGGTGCAACATTTGGCCCGCTGGTGGTGTTCTCGCTCTTCTGGAAACGCATTAACAGCGCCGGCGCTGTGGCAGGCATGGTCGGCGGCGGAGCCATGGTGTTTTTGTGGAAGTTAGTGATTGCGCCGATGGCCGGCGGTATTTTCGCTATTTATGAACTGCTTCCGGCGTTTATTTTCTCAAGCCTTTGCATTGTTGTGGTGTCGCTTTTAACCAAGGCACCGTCAGACGATATTGTGAAAGATTTTGAAGAGGTTCGGCTAAATAAGTAAAAAAAATTACATTGCGCTCCGGCGGTTCTGCCGGAGCGTATGCGCGCATATAAGGAGAAAAATTAGAATGGATATAAAAAAACAAGCACTGGATAAGCACTTTGAATGGAAAGGAAAAATTGAGGTTGTTTCAAGGACAGAGGTGAAAAATAGTCAGCAGTTATCCACGGCCTATACGCCCGGGGTGGCGGAACCGTGCCTGGCGATTCAAGCGGACGTAAGCAAGTCGTATGAACTGACCCGCCGCTGGAATTTGGTTGCGGTGATAACCGACGGTTCAGCGGTTTTAGGCCTGGGCGACATTGGACCGGAGGCAGGTATGCCCGTTATGGAGGGAAAATGTGTGCTGTTTAAAGAGTTTGCTGACGTAGACGCATTTCCCCTTTGCATTAAAACACAGGACGTAGACGAAATTGTAGAAACCATTTATAACATTTCCGGCAGTTTCGGCGGTATTAATTTAGAAGACATTGCGGCGCCCAGGTGCTTTGAAATTGAACAGAAGCTCAAGGAACGGTGTGACATTCCAGTATTTCACGATGACCAGCACGGCACGGCCATTGTGGTGGCCGCGGCACTGATAAACGCATTAAAAGTGGTTGGAAAAAAGATGGACGAAATTAAGCTGGTAATTAACGGCGCCGGTTCTGCGGGAACTGCCATTGCAAACCATCTGCTTCGGCTGGGCGTGAAACATCTTGTAATGTGCGACCGGTTTGGCATTTTGTGCGAGGGAATGGATGGGTTAAACGACGCGCACAAAGAAATGAGCAAAAAAACCAACCGTGAAAAGCAAATGGGTACGCTGGCCGACGCGCTTTACGGAGCTGATGTGTTTATCGGTGTTTCCGCACCTAACATTGTAACCGAAGAAATGATTCAAAAAATGGCGGACAAGCCCATTGTGTTCCCCATGGCAAACCCCGTGCCGGAAATTATGCCAGACAAGGCGCTGGCCGCTGGCGCAGCCGTGGTGGGAACAGGCCGGTCTGACTTTCCCAATCAGATTAACAATGTGCTGGCCTTTCCCGGAATTTTCAGGGGAGCGTTAGATGTCCGCGCGTCAGATATTAATGAAGAAATGAAAATGGCGTCTTCCTATGCCATTGCCGGCTTAGTGTCAGACGGGGAGCTCTGCGCAGAATATATTTTGCCGAAGGCGTTTGATCCCCGTGTGGGGAAAACTGTGGCAGAAGCTGTGGCAAAAGCCGCAAGACTAAGCGGCGCGGCAAGAATTTAGCATAAAAATCCGGCGGAGGTTCCGCCGGATTTTTTTATTTCGTTGACATCTATTTCTTGTTATAGTAAAATAAAAGAAAAGGCAGGAAAGGTGGTATTTTGTTTGAAAGAATGTGTTTTAAAAGATGGGCCGTGCACAAACTGCGGGGAGTGCGACCTTTGCGATTTAGATAAAACAAAAAAATGCGACAACTGCGGGAAGTGTATTGACACAGACGCAGCGTCGCGGGCAATAAAAATTGACGAAGTCATTATGGATTTATGATTTCGCAATACGATTTTTTTCGCTGTTAAATTTTTTGTGGGAAAAGTTATACTTTCCCGGAGACACGCCAACGAATTTTTTAAACACCCTGATAAAGTTGGCATAGTCGGAAAAGCCGCAGGCTAAAGCGGTGTCGGAAACGCTTTTTCCCTGGGACAAAAGTTTTTTCGCCTCGGAAATACGCTTCGACATAATGTATTTGGCAACGGTGGTACCAAAACGCTTTTTAAACAGCTTGCAAAGCTGGTTCACCGAAACATAAGACTTTTTTGCCAGCCGTTCCAGCGTCAGGTCTTCAGAAAAATGGGCATTGATGTAGAAAATTGTGTTCATAATCATTTCGTCGTCGATATAAACTGCTTTTTTCGTTTCTGCGCGCTTCATAAAATATTGGTTTACCAGCACCAAAATGGTATTCACCGCGGCGTTTTTCAAGATGTCGTCCCCAAAGCCGCTGTCGCTGCGAAACAAAATAAAAAGCTGTTCAATTTCAGCAATTTCGCTGTCGTTTAACGCAATTTTGTTGGAAATGCCATCGCCGCGGGTATAAAAACACCGGGATAAATCGGTTTCTTCGGTGGAGTTGGCAATGAAATATTCCGGGTGGATTTGCAACACAAAACGGGCAAAAATCAGGTTTGGGTCTGCGGTAATTTTGTGGGGTTCGAACTGGTTTAAAATAAAAAGGTCGCCGTCGTTTACGTCATATGCCTTGCCGTCAATCAAAAAGCTTTTTCCGCCGGAAAGACACAAAAGCACTTCACAGCAGTCGTGCACATGGATGTTTAAATCGGGATTTTGCTCCTCAGAATAGTAGACGCCGAACGTGCGGGTGTCTGACGCGTGGGAAATTGCGTCCGCACATTTGCTAAACAAAAACGGCATTTTCATTTCTCCCTTTTTTCAGATTTGTCATGTTTTTTTTATTTTATCACGTTTGTGTGGAAATTGCAATAAAAAATGCAATAATTGCAAAGAAATTGCATGTAGTGTGTGATATTATAAGAATAGGCGAGAGGAGGCTGGTGGTTATTTTAAAACTTTCTGTTGAAAACAAAAGCGGCGAAGTAGCGGCTGAATTTTGCGGCAATGTGATTGACACGGTTTTGAAACACTCTTATCAAGAAGGGGACAAACTGATTCTTAACATCGGAAACGAGGGCTTTGCCGAGGTGCAGTTTGACGAAACTCTGGCAAAAAGCGTGGTTTATCTTGCAAACGGCAGCTTTGAATTTCGGATTCCGTCAGAGAGCGAAACTTGTTATCACCCAAAAGCGTTCCGTGGTCCGGAGCACAAAATTTTTGCGCGGGCATTGGATGACGAGGAAAGCTTTGCATACCGCAATATCGCCTTAAACGCATGCGACAGGCCGGAGAATGCTCGTGTGTTTCCCCATGCGGAGGCAAATTTTGTTACCCGGGGAGACTCGTGCTTTTATGCCAGAAACGCCATTGACGGCGTGTGTGAAAACACGTCCCACGGAGCATATCCTTACCATTCCTGGGCAGGCGGCGCCAGAGAAGACTTAGAGTTTACCGTTTGGTTTGGCGCAGAGGCAGAGGTAGACAAGCTGGTGTTTTTTTTAAGGGCTGACTTTCCACACGATACCTATTGGAAGTCGGCAGACATTACATTTTCAGATGGAAGCGTTGTAAAAGCGGAGTTTTGTAAAACTGCCGAGGGACAGACCGTGACGTTTGACAAAAAGAAAACAACCTTTGTCCGCTTTAAAAACTTTAAACAAATATCCGAGCCGCTCTCGTGGGCTGCGCTTACGCAGGTTGCGGTTTACGGAAAATACATAAAAAAGGAGTTGGACACTTTGGAAATTAGAAATGCATCGAATTCTAAAGACGTTAAATTTTACACAACCGACAGATTAAGAGAAGAATTTTTAATCACAAACCTGTTCACAAAGGACAATATCCGCATGGTATACAGCCATATCGACAGGATTATTACAGCAGGCTTAATGCCGGTGTTCCAGGAGCTAAAGCTGGAAGCAGGCAAGGAGCTTGCGGCGGACTTTTTCCTGCAGCGTCGTGAAATGGGCTGCATTAACATCGGCGGAAAAGGCATTATCACCGTTGACGGCACGGAGTATGTAATGGAACCCAGAGACGGTATTTACATCGGCATGGGCAACAAAGAGGTTACCTTTAAAAGCGTAAACCCAGACGAGCCCGCAAAGTTTTATATGAGCTCCTGCCCGGCGCACAAGTCTTATCCCATTGTGAAAATTGACATCAGCAAGGCGAAAAAGGTGCCCTGCGGCAGCGTGGAAGACTGTAATAAGCGCGTGATTAACCAGTATATTCACCCTGAGGTAATGCAAAGCTGCCAGCTTTCTATGGGACTTACCCAGCTGGAGCCGGGGTCAAACTGGAACACCATGCCTTCCCATACCCACGACAGAAGAATGGAAGTTTATCTCTATCTCGATATGGATGAGGATAACGTCGTGTTCCACATGATGGGCGAGCCCAGCGAGACGCGTCACATTGTAATGCACAACGAAGAAGCGGTAATCAGTCCCAGCTGGTCAATCCACAGCGGCGTTGGCACAAAGGCATATTCCTTTATTTGGGCAATGTGCGGCGAAAATCAGGAATTTGACGATATGGACCATATTCAGACAAAAGATTTAAGATAGGAGGCAAATTTATGTTTCGTTTAGACGGAAAAGTTGCGCTGGTAACCGGCGCGTCATATGGAATTGGATTTGCAATTGCAAAAGGCTTGGCCGGCGCAGGAGCAACCATTGTTTTTAACGATATTAAACAGGAATTGGTAGACAAGGGCTTAGCCGCTTATAAAGAAGAGGGAATTGAGGCTCATGGCTATGTGTGCGACGTAACAGATGAAAAAGCAGTAAATGCATTTGTGAAGGCCGTAGAAAAAGAAGTCGGCGTGATTGACATTTTGGTGAACAACGCAGGCATTATCAAACGAATTCCCATGTGCGACATGTCAGCCGACGAATTCAGACAGGTGATTGACGTTGACCTAAACGCGCCATTTATTGTGTCGAAAGCTGTTATTCCTTCTATGATGAAAAAGGGCGGCGGCAAAATTATTAACATTTGCTCCATGATGAGCGAACTGGGCCGTGAAACGGTTTCCGCTTATGCTGCGGCAAAGGGCGGCTTGAAAATGCTTACCAAGAATATTGCCAGCGAATATGGCGAATATAACATTCAGTGCAACGGCATTGGGCCCGGATATATTGCAACTCCCCAGACAGCGCCCCTGCGCGAAAAACAGCCCGACGGCTCGAAGCACCCGTTCGATTCGTTCATCATCTCCAAAACCCCTGCGGCAAGATGGGGCAACCCGGAAGATTTGGCCGGCCCTGCAGTATTTTTGGCGTCGGAAGCTTCTAACTTCGTAAACGGCCACATTCTCTATGTAGACGGCGGAATTTTAGCTTACATCGGCAAACAGCCGTAAGATAAGAACTCTCAAATCCAATCAAAAAGCGGAAACGTAAAACTTTACGTTTCCGCTTTTTTCATATTAAAGCTTTCACCATGTTTTTCATGAACGCAAATAAAAATCCGAATAAAAACTCAAGCAATAAATAAACAGCGATAGAACGGCCGCTGGTTCCGCCTTTCTTTATGTAATAATATTTTTTTGAATTATCATCCATGGTTTTGCCATAGATAATTTCGTTTTCCGCGTGGCGCATGTAAACATAGTTTCCGAATAGACCATAACAAACCCATAATGCAAGAGAGAAAACCAGGTTAATTGGATAGGGCAACAAACGGCTAAAAACAAAGTTCGTTGAATAAACAATAGCACAAATGCCATACATTTTTCTATAAACCAACCAACAGTTTCCAAACAAAAAAGCTGCCCAATTCCAGCTTATCTTAGAATTTGTTACCCTCATTTTTTGGAATTTGTTTCTGTAATATACCTGGTTATCACAAATAAAATAAGCTAAATCATTCTCGTTTACAACGAGCCGCGCCTCATTAGGATTTTGCGTTGTGTATTGCTGATTTTGATCCCAATTTTGAAATGCATCCGATTTTTCCTGGTCTACATTCAAGCTAGTACCGCATGCGGTACAATAGTTTTGTTTCGAATCACATTCCGCTCCGCATCCCGGACATTTTTTTAACGCCCCGGGGGTTGCAGTGTTAGATAAATTTTCATAATTCATCCTAAAATCTCTCCTTTTTAATTTTTCATATTATCGCTAAGCCGTTTTATAAATTCTTCGCGGCTCATTTCATGCACATTACGAATGAGTTTAATGTTCATAGCCTGGGCGCGCTGTATAAAGGATTCCCGGACGTTGTAATATGTCATCACCAAAATCTTTTTTGCATATTTGCCGCCGAAACGCTCTGCAACGGTGCTTAGTTTATACAGCTCACCGGAATCGACGCCGCCGTTTTTGCAGGAAATAAACACGGGAATAGCGCCTGTAGTTGCCAAAACGTCAATTTCATTTTTCACGTCGTCAAACTCGTCCGGCGGGTTTTCCCAGTCGATCACCGCGCCGCTTACCGCACTGCCGACTAAGGAAGAGCCGCTTAAGGATTTGGCTGACAGCACGCACAAAAGGGTGTAAAGCTCTAAAACCGTGCCAGATTTCGACAGGGCGCGGAGCATTTGCTTATTCTTAAAAGTGAAGCGACGCATATCGCCAGTTCTTTTTTCAAATAAAATGCCCTTTGCAGTAAGCTGGGACAAAACCGATTCCATGCAGGCAATTTTATAGGAGCTGTTTTTTAAGCCGGACTTAAAGTAGTTTTGCGGAACGGAAAAGGTTAAGCCGTCCCGATCCAGGTTTTGTACGTCGGTTAAAGGGGAGAGCACCTCAATCGCGGCGTTCCAGTCCCCGCAGTTTTTGCGCAGAATATGCCAAAGTGCGATGACATCGCGCTGCATGGTGCCGTCTAATTTCAATGGAACCGTTTTTCCGCTCCCAGGCGCGCCGTATTCAATCATGCCGCCGAACAGGGTAATGGCTTCGTCAACAGTCAGCGAGGTACTTTTTGTTTCCCTGGTTTCCCCGGAATTATGGAGAATGGTTTTCACCCTGCCGCTTCTGGGATTGATGGAATGCAGCGGAATATTGCGTTTGGCCGCCACTGCACCCATAGCCACTAAAATCAGCTCCTCGCCGCCGGTTAAATCGAAAACACAGTCGGGATAAGCGTCGATAAACCCGTTTAACTTTTTCACAACTGAAGCATATTCCGTGGTGTTAACGCTCTCAATTAATATTTTAGTGTGAATATTCTTATTTGCCAAAACCTGCGCCATGTTTTTTTGAAACGCCGCTAATTTTTTTAAGTCCCTGCCGAAAAGAACCACGCGCTCGGGCTGAAACATTAACGTGCCAATGATGTTTTCCAGCATTTCGCGGTCAAAAAATTCAACAATTGTCATAGGGTTCACCTGCACTTTGATAAAAATATCGGTCATTCTCTGAAAGATTTCGCACTGTGTGAAACGCAAAATAATATAAAAAAACCATAAACGCCGCAAAAATCAGCATGGAGAATTTATTTGCCTGAAACAGCAGAAAGTCGAAAAAACCATGGAGCAAAACAGGAACGCCCAGGGCAAAAACAAGGTTTAATTTAAAGGGCAAAAACCGTCCGTTTAAAAAATGCCGCCGCGACGCGGAATAAAACAAACCCATGAATATACCGAACATCATGTGCCCCGGGACGGAAAGCACCGCCCGAACCACACCGGTGTAAAATCCATTGGCAAAGACATACATAATGTTTTCAGGCGTGGCAAACCCCAGGGATATGAAAACAGCATAAACCACCGCGTCGAATGTGCAGTTAAATTCAGAAAGCCTCCAGCTGGCAGCATAAAGAGCAATTAGTTTCATCAGCTCCTCTGTCAGCGCCACAACGAAAAACGCATCGATTAAATTATAAATAGCAACGGATTGAATGACCGCGGCATTTAAAAGTTTCGTTCCCAAAATTTCTATCACTGCCGCGGGAATTACGGTCAGCGTTCCGAAAAAGAACATTTTGGAGAGCACCCAGAGGGGTTCTTTTTCAACCCGGTCTTTCCTATACATATATAGCATTAAAACAATGGTTGGAAGCAGGGAAATTAAAAGCAGCCTTTTCATAAAATCGAAACCTTTACAAGTGGTATTTTTCTAAATTTTAACATAAATCATACGCAATGTCAAAAAAATTAATCCCCGCATTAATTTTTCTTTGAAAAACATGGGGAATTATGATATAATAATATAAAATATGCCATAAGAGGGGATTGTATTTGACAAAAAAAGAAGAATTTATCAATCTTTATCAAACAAATATTACACGCGAAGGCGGCGACAAGCTGTTAGAATATTTAGATTCGCCTCAGAGCGATTTTTTTACTGCCCCTGCAAGCACACGGTTTCACGGCGCTTTTGAGGGGGGGCTTTTGGAACATTCGTTAAACGTATACCATTGCCTGTGCGACTATTTGTCGCGGGATCGGGTAAAGAACACCTATAAGCTCTGCTATCCCGACGAGTCGGTTGCAATCTGTGCCCTGCTGCACGATTTATGCAAGGTGAACTGTTATGTGAAGGGAACGAGGAACAAAAAGGACAAACACGGCGTGTGGCAAACGGTGCCCACCTTTGAATATGCGGATGACATGCCCTACGGTCACGGGGAAAAATCTGTTTACATCATTTCTGGCTTTATGCGGCTCACCCGTGAAGAGGCCTTTGCCATTCGCTATCACATGGGATTTTCCGGCTGCGAACCGCAAAACAACATTGGAGCGGCCTTTGAAAAATATCCCCTTGCCTTTGCCCTCTCAACGTCAGACATGGAAGCAACTTACTTTTTGGAATAGGTGGTTATACGATGGATATGTCAGTGATCATAGACCCGATTGTTAAGCTGTTTATTGCAATTTTAATCGGGTTTGTGTCTGTTAAAGCAGGATATCTTTCGGCAGATATGCGAAATGTGCTGTCGAAAATCATTATTAAGGTTACGCTGCCGCTGATGATTATTACGTCGCTTTTGTCAAAAGATTTAAGCGGCGACACGGCAATGAATGCGGCGGTTGCGGCAGTTTCCGCCGTGGTGGTGATGACGGTTTTATATTTTTTAGGCCTTGGCACGGCAAACCTTTTCCGTTTAAAAGAACCTACAAAAACCCTCCATGCAGTTTTGAGCGGAAGCGGCAACGTGGGCTTTTTGGGCTATCCTGTTGCCCTTGCGGTTTTTGGAACGGAGGGCCTTTTTTATGCGGTGATTTACGGTATGGTGAACGACGCTGTTTTTTGGACGGCAGGCGTCTATTTAATCAACCGTTCCGGCGGTTCGCTGGTGGGCAGACAGGCTTTAAAAAAATTGGTTAATCCTAACACCGTGGCGTTTTTAATTGGAATTCCCCTTTTATTTTTCGGCGTTAAGCTTCCGCCGGTTTTAAACGACGCGTTTACCGGAATCGGCTCTTGCACCACTTACATGTCCATGCTGTTTATCGGCATGACGCTGGTGACCATTGATATTAAAAGCCTTTACAAGCGCGTGTCTATGATTGCGCCGGCGCTCATTAAAATGGTGATTGTGCCGGTGCTGGTCAGCATGCTGTTTGTGCATTTTGGCTTAAATCCCGTTACCATTGGCGCAGTGGTTTTAGAAATTGCAATGCCGGCGCAGACTGTTGCGTCTATTGTGGCAATGGAAGCGGGTTCCGACGAAAAATATGCTGCGGAGTATATCTTTTTTTCAACGCTTTTAAGTCTTTTGACACTGCCGCTGATCTACTACATAATGGAACGAATTATGGCGTAAAATAGTAAAGGAGTTTATTCATAGATGCAGAGAAAAGATGTTTTCGTATCGGAAGAGGAATTAAAACGGCAGAAAGAATTTGTGCAGCAGGTACGCGGGCTGTATGCTGAAAAAGGCAAAACGCCAAAAGCGCTTGTGGAAACCTATGGCTGTCAGCAAAATGAAAACGATTCCGAGCGCATTAAGGGCATGCTGTCTGAGATGGGCTTTGCCTTTACTGACAGCCGGGAGGACGCGGACTTTATTCTGTTTAACACCTGTGCGGTGCGGGAGGGCGCTGAAATGCGCGTTTTAGGCAACGTGGGGGCGCTAAAGCACTTAAAAGCAAAGCGGCCTGACTTAATTGTCGGCATTTGCGGCTGTATGATGCAGCAGGAGCACATGGTGAAAAAGCTGAAGTCGAAATATAAGCATGTGTCGGTGATTTTCGGAACACACTCGCTTTACCAGTTCCCCGAAATTCTATATAAAGCCGTGTGCAAAAATGAGCGCGTGATTAGCCTGATTGACAGCGAGGGAAGAATTGCCGAGGACATTCCCGTATATAGGGAAAATACCGCCAGCGCATGGGTTTCAATTATGTATGGCTGCAACAACTTTTGCTCATACTGCATTGTGCCTTATGTGCGGGGCAGGGAGAGAAGCCGCGAGCCGGAGAAAATTTTAGAGGAAATTAAAAGCTTAGCACAAAACGGTGTGAAAGAAATTACCCTTTTGGGTCAAAACGTGAACTCCTATGGCAAGGATTTAGACCGAAATGTTGACTTTGCAGATTTGCTCTTACTGGCAGATAAGGTTTCCGGCATACGCAGGATCCGGTTTATGACTTCCCACCCGAAGGACATGACGGACAAGCTGATTGAAACTTTGCCAATGGTGAAAAAGCTGTGCGACCAAATCCATTTGCCCTTTCAGGCGGGCAGCGACAGAATTTTAGAGAAGATGAACAGGCGTTATACAAAAGAAGGCTACATCCGTTTAGTGGAGAGAATTCGGACGGCAATGCCAAACGCCGTGTTTACCACCGACATTATTGTTGGGTTTCCCGGCGAATCAAAAGAGGATTTTAACGAAACGATTGATGTGTTAAAGCGCGTGCGGTTTGACAGCGTGTTTTCGTTTATCTATTCCAAGCGGGAGGGGACGCCGGCGGCCAAAATGCCAAATCAGGTGCCGGAGGATTTAAAGCATAAGCATTTTGACGAACTGTTAGACGTTCAGAACAAAATCTCCCGTGAAATTAATGAAACCTATGACGGAAAGACCGTTGAAATTATGGTTGAAGGCTTAAGCAAAACGAACGAAACTATGATGTGCGGCAGAACAAGCGGCGGAAAAATTGTGAATTTTCCCAAAGACGACGCGCTTTCAGTCGGCGATTTTGTTCATGTGAAAATAACGAAAATAAGCACATGGTCCCTGACAGGGGAACGTGTTTAAACCTATAACAGAAAGGCAGAAAGATATGAACGATATTTTAGAAATGGCACAGAATTTGGGCCAGGCAATCGCAGATTCCGAAGAAATGAAAGTGTTCCACGAGATGGAAAAAATATTTTATGAGGATGAAGAGGCCCAGCGGGTGATGAACGAATATGAAGCGGAGCGGGCAAAAATGACCGTAAAAGCGAAAGAAACGGGAATGACGCCGGAGAGCTTAAAGCTTTTTCAGAGCGAGATGAAAAAAAGCATGGACAAGCTGATGGCAAACAAAACCGTGAAGGAATATTTAGAAGCAAAGTCGAATTTTAACGATATTATTAAAAAAGTAAATTCAATTATTTCGTTCTGCATTCAGGGCGAGGAGCAGGAGCTGGCTTCTGAGGGCGGCTGCTCTGGCAACTGCGGCTCCTGCGGGGGATGCCACTAACAAATAGGAGGGGTTATTATATGACACCAATGATGCGCCAATATTTGGACGTGAAAAAGAACTACCCTGACTCCATTTTGTTCTTTCGGATGGGCGATTTTTATGAAATGTTTTTAGACGACGCTATTTTAGCGTCAAGAGAATTAGAAATAGCGCTGACCAGCCGTTCCAAAGGGGAGGATGGGGAGAAAAACCCGATGTGCGGCGTGCCGTACCATGCGGCGGACGCTTACATCGATAAGCTGATTGCAAAGGGTTACAAGGTGGCAATTTGTGAACAGTTAGAAGATCCTGCCACGGCCAAGGGGATTGTAAAGCGGGATGTAATTCGTGTTGTTACCCCCGGAACGGTGATCAACTCGAAAATGCTGGACGAAAAAAAGAACAACTTTCTCTGCGCGGTTTATGGCCACAGAACAACCTTTGGCGCAGCATTTTCCGATTTAACCACAGGCGAGGTATTTGTTACCAGCGTCAGTGGACGGCAGCGTTTGATTGACGAAATTGCGCGGTATAGTCCCACCGAAATTGTGGTGAGCAGCGAGGTTTTTAAAAATGCCAAGCTGCGGGACGAGCTTAGATACCGGTTTAACGCATCGCTTGAAATGATTTCAGCCGAGCCTACCCGCGACAGCTGCGAACACTTGATTTACCAGTGGTTTCATATCACCGACTTATCAGAGCTGCATCTTTCGGAGGACTACTTCACGGTAAATGCGCTGGGCATGATTTTAATGCATTTTGAAGAGACGCAGAAAATGCAGATTGGCCATATCAAGCGCGTCTGTGCCTACAGTGAAAACGAGTTTATGGACATTGACATTTTTACCCGGAGGAACTTGGAAATTACCGAAACCATGCGGAGCAAGGCGAAAAAAGGTTCTTTGTTGTGGGTGCTGGACAAAACAAAAACCGCCATGGGCGGCAGGCTGATGCGATCCTTTGTGGAAAAGCCGCTGATTGACTGTGCACAAATTGCAAAACGGCATTATGCTGTGTCGGAGCTGTTTGAGGCTACAGATAAAAGGGAGCAGGCGATGGAGGTTTTGGAAGGGATTTACGACATTGAGCGTCTGCTGGGAAAAATCTCCTGCAAAAGTGCGTCGCCAAAAGAAATGATTTCTTTAAAACAGTCGCTGCAAAACCTGCCACAGGTGGAGTTTTTGCTGTCTGGCCTGAAAGCGCCGCTGTTCCGCCAGATGTATGAACGGATTGATACGTTAGAGGACATTGCGGAGCTGATAGATGCCGCCATAACAGAGGAGGACACGCCGATTTCGCTAAAAGACGGCGGAATCATTAAAACGGGTTACGACAGCCAGGTAGACGAATTTCGCAATCTGGCGGAAAACGGGCAGTCGGAAATTGCGAAAATTGAGGCGCGGGAAAAGGAACTCACCGGCATTAAAACCCTGCGTACGGGCTATAACCGGGTGTTCGGCTATTACATAGAGGTTTCAAAATCCTACCGGGACAGCGTGCCGGACAGGTATATCAGAAAACAGACGCTTACGAACGGCGAGCGGTATATCACAGAGGAACTGAAAGAGTTAGAAACAAAAGTTTTGGGCGCTTCGGAATTTTTAAAAGCAAGGGAATATGAACTGTTTTGCGGTATTCGCGACAAGGTAGCCGAGGCGGCGGCAAGAATTCAGACATCGGCCTCGGTTGTTGCACATCTTGATGTGATTTGTTCGCTTTCTGAGGTGGCAGTGAAAAACGGCTACACGATGCCCTGTGTTGACGCTTCGGATAAAATTGAAATTAAAGGCGGCAGGCACCCAGTGGTGGAAAAAATGCTGGACGATGCGCTGTTTGTGCCCAACGACACGTCGTTAGACTGCGGCGACAACCGGATGTTAATTATAACCGGCCCCAACATGGCGGGAAAGTCTACCTATATGCGCCAGGTGGCGGTGATTGTGCTGATGGCGCAAATTGGAAGCTTTGTTCCGGCAGAGAGCTGCCGCATTGGCGTGTGCGACAAAATTTTTACCCGTGTTGGCGCGTCGGACGACTTGTCTGCAGGGCAGAGTACCTTTATGGTGGAGATGACCGAGGTGGCGCAAATTTTAAAGCACGCAACAAAACGGAGCCTGCTGGTGTTAGACGAAATTGGCCGGGGAACCAGCACCTACGACGGACTGTCGATTGCCTGGGCGGTTTCAGAGTATATTTCGAATAAGAAAAAAATTGGCGCACGCACGCTGTTTGCCACACACTATCATGAACTGACGGAATTGGAAAACAAGCTGGATGGCGTGAAAAACTATTGTATTGCCTGCAAAAAGCGGGGCGACGACATCATCTTTTTAAGGAGGATTGTGAAAGGCGGAGCGGATGAAAGTTATGGAATTGAAGTCAGCGCCTTAGCGGGTCTGCCAAAAGAGGTGGTTTCCCGTGCAAAAGAAATTTTAGCAAAAATTGACGCGAAGGAAGCCGACGTAAGCGGCGTTTCCAAGCAGCCGCAGGAGGAAAACACAGACTTTCAAATTGGTTTTACCGACCTTAAGAATAACCGTTTAACGGAAGAGCTTTCCGGCCTTGACGTGACCACTCTAACCCCCATAGAAGCGCTCAACAAGCTTTATGAGCTGGTGAAAATTGCAAATGAATAAGAAGAAAACAAAAATTTTTTGTTCTAAATGAATCATCTGCCCATATAATGTACCGTACATCAATACTTGAAAGGAGAAATACGGTATGTTAAATTGCGCGGAGGATAATGAAGCAAGAATTGTGGGGTATGTGGCAAGTGATTTAGAATTCAGTCACGAGGTGCACACCGAGGGCTTTTACAGGTTTATCATCATGTCCGACAGGCTGTCGGAAAATAAAGATACAATCGTTGTTACCATTTCTGAACGGATTTTGGCAGATGTTGAAATACCGGCGGGGACAAAGGTGGAGGTTACCGGACAGTTTCGTTCTTACAATAATTACAGCGGGGAAGGCAGCAAGCTGATTTTAACCCTTTTTGCAAGGGATTTGCGCATTTCGGACGACTGCGAAAAATGTGAAAACGAAATTTATTTAAACGGATACATATGTAAGCCGGTGGTCTACAGGGTTACACCGTTTGGCAGGGAAATTGCAGACATATTGGTTGCGGTTAACCGCGCCTATAATAAATCGGATTATATCCCCTGCATTGCCTGGGGCAGAAACGCAAAGTTTGTAAATACCCTTGCCGTTGGTGCAAATATCAAAATTTGGGGACGGATGCAGTCCCGTGAATATCAAAAACGGGTTTCTGAAGATGAAACTGTAACCAAAACAGCATATGAGGTTTCTGTCAGCAAATTAGAAGCGGTGAAAGATGTGGAAACGCCGGAAGAAGAACTTTAAAATTAAAGCGTGCAGGTTTGTCTGTACGCTTTTTACTATTGACAAATAAACAATTTTAAGATAAAATGCTTTTAAAAACACGAAGGAGACGCTACATGGAAAACAGAAAAGGATTGGTCACACACGCGGCGTTATCTTTCTCCGTGTGTGTGTTATACGGTTTGCTGCTGCTGACGCCGCTAAACGGCTATGTTTATACTACATTGCTGAAAATCGCGCTGTTTTTGGCTGTACCGTTTATTTTTGCAAAGAAAAAGCATACGAACGTGAAAGGTTATCTCGGAACCGTGAAAAGTAAAAAAATGATGGCCCTATCCTTTGCAGTAGGTGCGGGCGTAATTATAATTATTCTAACGGGATATTTTCTTTTAAGACAATTTTTTGACGACCAGATGATTTTAGGATCACTAAAAAATGAGGGCATTACAAAAAGCAATTTTCCTGCAGTGTTTTTAAATATCATTTTTGTAAACGCATTTTTTGAAGAATTTTTTTTCCGCGGGTTTGTGTTCCGTGGTGGTTTAAAGATTGGCACAAAGCAGTATGCATATCTGTTTTCTGCCGTTTTGTTTGCGCTTTATCATGTCACTATGATTATGAACTGGTTTACGCTGCCAATATTTTTCCTTTGCATGGCGGGCCTTTTTGCCGGTGGGCTGATATTTAACTATGTCACGGACAAATGCGGCAGCATTTTTGGTTCCTATATAATCCATGCCGCGGCAAACCTGGCAATTAATGCAATTGGTCTTTATATCTTTATGAAATAAAACAAAAAATAAGGGACGCCTGTTTTGGCGTCCCTTTTCAAATGCAAATAATTATCTGATATTTTTATACATCGGGCCATAGGCTGCGCAGGCTCTGTAGTCTGCACCTTCTTTGTCCATACCAAATGCATTCCAAGCGGTAGGACGGAAAATTTTGTCGCCCGGCACGTTGTGCATGCTAACCGGAATACGGAGCATGGAGCAAAGTGTGATAAGGTCTGCGCCAATATGTCCGTAAGAAATTGCACCGTGGTTCGCGCCCCAGTTGTTCATAACATCATAAGCTGTTTTAAATGGGCTGCCTTCTTTGCCGTCGCAGCGCGGAGCAAACCATGTGCACGGCCATGTGGGATTTGTGCGTTCCATAAGCGTGTCGGAAACTTCATCAGGAAGGTTAACTGTCCAGCCTTCTGCAATCTGAAGCATGGGTCCAAGGCCCTTTACCAGATTGAGTCGGATCATAGTAACAGGCATTTCCGCTCTTGTTGTAAAGTGAGAAGAGAAGCCGCCGCCACGGAAGTTATCAAAGCCTGCTTCACACCAAACGGTTGCGTCGGTCATCTTCTTAATATCTTCATCGGTAACTTCCCACCATTTTTTCATAATGGCGTTGCCGTTCTCGTCTGTGCATTCGCCGCAGGCGTCAAGGCAGGCAGCACCAGAGTTTAGCAGGTGGATAATGCCGCCGTTTGCTTTTGCATGTCCTTCCAAATCATAACCGGTAACGCGCTTTGTTGCTTCCGGAGACCAGAATGTACGAACATCGGCAAAAATCTGCGCACGGTTTGTGAGAAGTTTGCAGAACAACATTCCCAAACCATTTAACACATCGTTTTCGGTGGCTAAAATCATAGGTTCTTTTTTACCTTCAAAGTCAAAAGAAGAGTTTAAAACGGCTTCCGGATAGTCGCAGTTAGGCCAATGGTCTGTCCACTGGCGCTGTCCCTGGAATCCGGCACAAATTGCATTGTGGCCAACCATTTCTTCCTCAAATCCTTCGGGAAGGTTCGGGTTGCCCTTCATCAAATCTTTGATGATGCAGTACATTTTAATGGTAAATTCCCACTGCTTGTCTTTTTCTTCGCGGCTGAATTTTACAAAATCCGGGTTGTCGTCCCGGCCTTCTTTACAATTTTCACGTGTCCAGGCCAGGGCTTTTTCATACTCTTCTTTATTGTAAATGCCCTCTTCCATGCGGCGGAGAATTTCTACCTCGTCAACTGACTCCACACGAAGACCTAAATATTCTTCCATAAACGCCTGATCCATAATGGAACCGCCGATACCCATGCAAACGGAACCAATTTGCAGATAGGATTTACCGCGCATTGTAGCAGCAGCCACTGCGGCACGGCCAAATCTGAGAAGCTTTTCTTTTACGTCTTCAGGAATGTTTGTAACATCATCCCTGTCCTGCACTTCATGGCCGTAAATGCCGAATGCAGGAAGGCCTTTTTGCGCGTGGGTTGCAAGAACAGAAGCAAGATAAACCGCACCCGGCCGTTCAGTGCCGTTAAAGCCCCAAACGCCTTTAATCGTCATGGGATCCATATCCATGGTTTCAGATCCATAGCACCAGCAAGCAGCAACGGTTAATGTAATATCAACCCCGGCCTTGCGGAATTTTTCTGCGCAAGCAGCAGATTCAGGGGCACGGCCGATGGTAGAATCAGCTACAATAACCTTAACGGGCTCGCCGTTTGAATAACAAAGATTCTCTTCAAAAAGTTTTTTTGCGGCCATGGCAAGCGCCATTGTCTGGTCTTCAAGGCTTTCGCGCAGCTTCATGGGGCCGCGTCTGCCGTCGATTGCCGGACGAATTCCGATTACCGGATAACCGCCGATTAATTCGCTTTTAGACATAAATACTACCTCCGTTGTTTTATTAATGAATATATTGGTTGTCCATAAAAACCTGATGTAAATATATTAGTCGTCGATCAAAACGGTTCTGGTTGCCGGGTCCCAATCGACGCTGGCGCCCAAAGATTCCGAAATTGCACGTACTGGCACCATGGTTCTGTCTCCTACAATCTGCGCGGGAACATCAATTTCAATGTCTGCGCCGTTTTTCTTAATGATATTCGTGTCGACCACCAAAGAGATGTTAATATCGTCCCGGCGCGCCGTAACCGTTCTTGTTGTGGGCTCCCAGTCAACAACCGCGCCCAACGCCTCAAAGATTGCACGCAGGGGAACCAGCGTTCTGTCGTTCACAATTACCGGAGGCTGGTCGAATGTTAAAAGCGATTTGTTAACGCTCACCATAATTTCTTCCGGAACAGGAAGAGAGCCGTCAAATGGAATATCATGTTCTTTGGCAAAGGTTTCGGCGTAAGAGCCGGGAATGCCGACAATTGTTAAATCGAAACAGTTATAAAACGCGTCGCTGCTGATATAATAGACGCTTCCAGGCACGGTAATGGTTTTTAAAGCCTCGCAGCCCACAAAAGCGCCGCCTTCCACCCGTGTTATACGGTCTGACAACACAATGCTTTCTAATCCCTCGCAGGATAAAAATGCGCTGGAGCCAATTGTGGTCATAGAAGAAGGAAATTCAACCGTTTTCAATTTACGAAACGCGGTAAACGCGCCTTCCGCAAGCGACGTAATCCCGTCGCCGATTACTATGGTGTCAATATTGTTTCTTTCTTCATACCAGGGAATGTCCGTAAGATATTCATACGTCAAGGTCATATCGCCGCTGCCCTCTAAATAGAGCACAGAACCGTCAACCTTCCAGGTAATATTGCCGCCCAGCACATTGTCGGCTGCAAAAGCTGAAAATGAGCAGGTAAGCAGACAAACTGCTAAAAACAGACTAAAAAATGAATGAACCTTCTTTTTCATCATTTTATTTACAATCCTTTCTTATGTAACACAAAGTCAATAAATCACATCGTAATTATTATACTATAATCCAGCGCAAAAGTCAATGTAGATATGTAAGAAGAATATAGAAATTTTCTCTATTCCTTAGGCATTACGGCGTGAAGTTCTTTCATATATTGTTTTGGCGTTTTGCCCGTCATATTTTTAAAAACACGTGAAAAATGTGTCGGGGAATCAAAGCCGTTGGTAAACGCAATTTCGGTAACATTGTTTAACCCGTTCAGCATCATTCTTCTGGCTCTGGTAATTCTAACGGTGTTCACATAAGTGACAAAGGAGGCGCCTAAATAGTCCTTAAACTGTCTGGAAAGCTGATATTTGTCTATATCAAAGGTTGACGAAATCATATCCAATGTGATTTTGCTGTGGCAGTTGTTGTTGATAAAATGCGCAATGGATGTAAATTTTTTGGCAATGTCATCATCAATTTTAACAATTTCTTCGCCCACACCCTTTTTGTTGAGGAGCAGAATCAACTCGCAGAGCTTCAGCTTTAAGTGATAGTCCTTATAAAAATTGTCGTATAAATAAATCTGGAGAATGTCTTCAAAATATTTACGGATTTTTTCCCGCGTTTCATTGTCAAATTCAAACACATGGGTTTCCATATTGAAAATGCTGAACAGGGAATCGTCCGGCAGCATGTCGGAAATAAATTCTTTCTTAAAATTAATTAAAATCCTGCGTTTGGTAAGGGATCCGATTCCGGTGGCCTTATGCGCAAGATAGGGCGGAAGCAGCGCCACGTTGTTCTGGTTCAGCTCATACTTCCTGTCGCCGATGCACATCAGCCGTTTGTCGTGGGTCATATACATGATTTCATAGTGGTTGTGGTGATGGTAAAACATCATGTTGACCTCGCCGTCGTAAATTTGCTCTTCAACGGCAAACAAGCTGGTAGTATCTTCCAGCAAATCCTCGGTAAAAATTTCCAAGGGAAAACACCTCCTGCGCAATAAATATTACTTTTACCTTAGTATATCAGGACAAAAACCATTTGTCAACACAAGATTTGTATAAAAATAATGTTGAAAAACGCAAGAAATGTATTGCACGCAAGTTATTTTTAGTGTAAAATACAAGTAAAGAATCAATAAAGATTGTGTTTTAAGGGATTTGTCCGCCTCTCTCTCGTTCCCTGATATATTATATACCATTATACAAATACGGATAAGTCCCTTTTTACTAAAACAAAAATTCCCCAAACAATTGTTTGGGGAATTTTTTAATCTGTAATTGACCAGGTATGAACGCTTTTGTATGGATTTAGGGTTAAAATGTTTTCTGCTTTAATCCGTTCATCACACAGCAAAACCTCGTTTTTAAAATAAAGCCCGGCCACAGGCCGCTGGGCGCTGTAAAGGCTTAAAATTTGTGAATAGTTTTCTTTTTGGGTCATAGAATCTGTTGCACTTTGTGTGTCTTTTATTTCGTCTGACAGGGCAATGTCTTTCTGGTTTAGTTTTGAAAGCGTTGAAATGTCGTCAAAATCAAAGTTGGGCAAAAGTTCTGTTTCGCCAAGAAACAACTCATAATCACCCGATGAAATTTTTGATTGATAGGCTGCATAGGGCAGGGAACGAATTTTTATGTTAATTCCCAGTGCGGACAGGCTTTTTCGAACACTTTCGGCAATCAGCGTTTTTGTGGGACTGTCAGCGCTCACAAGCAGTTCAAATGATAGCTCATATTTTTTCGACAAAACCGTTTTATCCAAAATTCCGTTGCTGTCTGTATCAGCCCAGCCCTCGGCCGCAAGCAGCCCGCCTGCCCCGGATTGATTAATGCCGTAGAGGTCGGTATCCGAACTGTAGAGATAGGCTCCGGGGTGAACGGGCAGGGACGAAATAACGGCGTTTACGTTTCCGGCGGATAAAATGTCCTCCCGGTGAATGGCGGCGGAAACGGCGCTGCGCACCTTTGGTGTGTTGGCTTCCTTTTCTTTTGTGTTCATGCCCAAGAAAACAAACCTGCAGCCGTTGTAGGTTTTATAATTTAGCTTTTTTCTGGGGGTGTAGGTTTCAATGTCTGCCGCATATCCGGTAAGCATGTCAATTCTGCTGTTTTCCAGCATGCTGACTGCCGTTTCGCGGTCAGCGGCCATGTGAATGACAACAGTTTCAATATACGGCATGGCGCCGCTGTGATGGCTGCGGTTCACTTTGAGCCGTATCTCCTTGTTTAACTGATATTCTGAAAGCTGATAGATGCCGCTGCCGGGAATTACGGAGCTCAAAACGTCGTTATTTTCACCTTTTGCGTGTTCCTCTTTACCGCCTTTGGGCAAAATGGGAAAGTCCAGCAGCACGTTTAAATTTGCTGTGGGTTTTTTTAAATAAATTTCTACACGGTTTCCCTTCGCCGCGGCTCCTTTAATCATAGTAAGCCGGTTTTTATAATACCCGTTTGACGCAATAATTGTGTTAATTGATGCGGCTACATCATTAGCTGCAAGCGTTTCGCCATTTGAAAACTGAACTCCGCTGCGGATTTGCACCGAATAGGTCAAACCGTCTGGAGACACAGAAGCATTTTCCGCAAGGTTTGCAGCAGCGGAAAAGTCCGACTGGGCGGTATATAAACTGTCGTACATGAAAGATAGGACCTCGGCGTTGTGTTTCACCGAGGTCGTAAGCGGATTTAACGTGTCGGTATTATAAATGCACAGGTCTAAGATGTCGTTGTCTACCCAAGCCTCCGCTTTTGCCGCGGCTTCGGTTGAGCTTCTGCCCTCGCCGGCTCCTGTTCCTGCGCTGTTATTTTGCGCGCAGGAACAGGCAAGCGGCACAGCAAGAAGCAGGACACAAATTGCTGTGACAATCCGTTTCAAAGCTTCACCTTCACCTTTCCAAATCCAAATAACGCGCCGTTACTGCGCATTAGCATAATCTTCATACCGCGGCGGGTTACATTCCGGGCACTGCCAGAATCCCACCATTTTGATGTATTCCCACGAAACTTCATTTGTTTCTTTTCCCTCTAACAGCTTGCAGTTTTCTAAATGATAGGTCAGCTTGTCCACGTTAGACTCTGCGTCCTGAATCATAAAAATCTTCGGTGCATTTTCTTCTTTTACCACTTCTTTATTTTCTGAAACAGCGGGAAGGTCGTTTTCCTGAACGCTGTCGCCGGGTGCTGCATTATTGTTGTTGTCCGGGGCAGCAGATGCAGACGGGCTGCTTTCGGGTGAAGTTGACGCAGCCGCAGACTGGCTGGGCGCAGCGCTGCTTTGACTGTTATTATCTTTTTTGGCACAGCCGCAGGCGGAAAAAAGCCCAACTGCAAGCAAGAGTGTTATTGATAAAAATACAATTTTTTTCATTGCTTTACTCCTTTTTATTATAATAAGTTTTCCTTAATATATGCGATTGTTTTGGAAACTGCTTCGTCTGCGCTTACATCTTCAGCATCGCCGCCGCTTCTGAATTTAAACTCGCAAATTCCGTCAGCCGCTTTTTTGCCTACAGTAATTCTCACCGGAATTCCAATTAAATCTGCATCTTTAAATTTCACGCCGGCACGTTCCTGGCGGTCGTCAAGTAAAACTTCAATGCCGTTTTCTTTTAACTGTTCATAAACTTCTTCCGCAAGCTTTGCCTGGGTTTCGTCTTTTACATTCACCGGAACCACAATAGCCTGATACGGTGCAATGGCCAGCGGCCACACAATGCCGTTTTCGTCGCTGAGCTGTTCAATGGCAGCTGCAATGGTGCGGCTCACGCCAATGCCGTAACAGCCCATGATAATGGTCTGCGGTGTGCCGTTTTCATCTAAGTATGTGCAGTCTAACGCATCCGTATATTTTGTGCCTAATTTAAAGATATGACCCACTTCAATGCCCTGTGTGGTAACAATGGGCTTTCCGCATTTCGGACAGGGATCACCGGGCTCAATGGTGCGTACGTCAGCAACCTCGGCTTCAAAATCCTCTGTATTTACATTAATATAATGATAGTCCGTTTCATTTGCGCCAACAATAAAGTTAGACATAAACGAAACCTCTTTGTCCATCACGACGGGAATTTTAAGACCGATGGGGCCTGCAAACCCAACGTTAGCGCCGGTTACCTCCCAAACAACGTTCGGTGCGGCAAGCTCTAAGTCATCGCAGCTAACACCTAAATGGTTTGCAAGCTTCACTTCGTTCACTTCACGGTCGCCGCGAACCATTACGGCAACTGTTTTTCCGCCGCCGGAATAAATTAAGGTTTTAACAAATTTTGAGCTGTCTGTGTTCAAAAAGTTCACAAGCTCATCAATGGTTTTTACGTTAGGGGTATGAATCTTTTCGCGGGGAAGTGCGCTTTCCTTTTCTACCTCAACCGCAATGCATTCCGCCTTTTCAACATTTGCCGCATACTGGCATGCAGGACAATGACAAATGGTGTCTTCACCCACTTCAGATTTTACCATAAATTCCTGCGAGCCGGAACCGCCCATGGCGCCGGAGTCTGCATCAACAACGATATAGTCAAGTCCCAAACGGTCGAAAATCTTGCAGTAAGCGTGATACATCTTGTCGTAGGATTCGTCCAGCCCCTCCCAAGTGCGGTCAAAGCTATAAGCGTCTTTCATCACAAATTCCCGGGAACGGATAATGCCAAAACGGGGACGGCTTTCGTCCCTGTATTTATTTTGAATCTGATATAGGGTAACAGGAAGCTGACGATAGGATTTTAAGCAGGATTTCACCGTGTCTGTAAAAATTTCTTCATGGGTGGGGCCTAAGCAAAAGTCGCGGCTGTTGCGGTCTTTTAAACGGAACATATTGGCGCCGAATACGTCCCACCGTCCTGAAGCCTGATAGGATTCCGCCGGAAGCAGGGCGGACATTAAAAGCTCCTGGGCGCCGGCGCTGTCCATCTCTTCGCGAACAATATTTTCAACTTTTCTAAGCACGCGGTAACCCAGCGGCAGATAGGAATATACCCCGGCCGCAAGCTTTCTGATAATTCCCGCCCGAAGCATCAGCTGATGGCTGATGGTTTCCGCCTCGGCAGGAACCTCCCGGAGCGTGCTTAAAAACAATTCTGACATTCTCATAAACTAACATAGCCTTTCTGCCCACTTAAAATGAATGTTTGCTGCGCTGCCATACGCGGGCATATGACAACAACTTCTCTTGTATCTTTTCAAATAGTTACTTAATATAATAATATGAAACGTAAAGCCTGTCAACCGTTTTTAAGAAAATTTGGCGAAAAAAATTTTGGCACTGTACTGCTGGATTTTCACAAAAATGAAATAAACAAAAATGAAAATTGCAAAAATTAGTGTTTGAACCGAGAAAATAAAAGAACAATCTGCCTAAAATGAAATGAAATATATAAAACAAAACAAAATCTATTGACTTTATTATGAAAATAAGGTATAATATTCCGCAGAAGCTTAGAGAAAAATTATGCAAAGCAGGTGAAGTTATGGAAGGCGAAAACAAGGAATATTTAAAAAGCGCGCTGGAGCAGTGGTGCAGTGTGATTGAACAGAACACACAAATTGAACCCGGCTACTATGACAATTATAAGGTGAAACGCGGCCTGAGAAACAGCGACGGCACAGGCGTTTTGGCAGGTCTCACCAATGTGGGCCAGGTGCACGGCTACATCATGTATGAGGACGAAATGATTCCTGATGACGGAAAGCTCAGCTACCGCGGCGTTGATGTCACTGACATTGTAACGGCCTGCGAAAAAGAAAACCGGTTTGGTTATGAGGAGGTTTGTTATCTTCTGTTGTTCGGAAAACTGCCTACGCAAAAGGAGCTGGACGATTTTAAAGCGTTGGTCGGCGCAATGCGCCCGCTTCCCTTTGGTTTCCGCGAAGACATGATTATGAAAACCCCCAGCAATGACATTATGAACAAGCTTGCAAGGTCTGTTCTCTCTATGTATTCCTACGACAACACCCCAGACTCCACCGATTTATATAACATCATCCGTCAGTCCATTCTGCTGTTTTCCAGAGTTCCCACCATGGTGGCCTATGCCTACCAGGCAAAGGCCCATTATTTTGACGGCAAAAGTCTGTATATCCACAACCCCCAGCCGGAGCTTTCCATGGCGGAAAACTTTCTATATATGATCCGGCCGGACAATCAATATACCGATTTGGAAGCAAAGGTTTTAGACTTGGCCATGATTCTGCACGCTGAGCATGGCGGCGGCAACAACTCGGCTTTTACGACCCGGGTGGTTTCTTCAACCGGCTCGGATACGTATTCGGCCATTGCCGCGGCGATTGGTTCGCTGAAGGGCCCAAAACACGGCGGTGCAAACCGCAAGGTTATGGCAATGATTGAAGACTTTAAGGCCAATGTGGATGATATTAACGACCGCGGCGCTGTGGCCAACCACATTGCAAAGCTGTTGGACAAAGACGGATTTGACCATTCCGGTCTGATTTACGGTATGGGCCACGCCATTTACACAAAGTCTGACCCCAGAACCGTTCAGCTGAAGAAAAAAGCGGAGGAGCTCGCAGACGTTACGGGAAACATGAAGGAATTTAAGCTCTACAGCCTGATTGAAGAGCTCACCCCGGAGATTTTTGCGGAGAAAAAAGGGAAAAAGCACATGTGCGCCAACGTGGATTTGTATTCCGGCTTTGTTTATAAGTGCCTAAACATTCCGCCGGAGCTTTATACTCCCATGTTTGCTATTTCGAGAATGGCGGGCTGGTGCGCCCATAGAATTGAAGAAGTGATGTATGGCGGCAGAATTATCCGCCCGGCATATAAAAGTGTTTGCGGAGCGGGAGATTATGTTCCCATTAAAGATCGAGCATAACGATGAGCTTTGCCGTTCTTTTGATCATAAAAAGGAATTCGATAAAAACGTGATAGATAAGGGGTGCGGCAAATTTTGCCGCACCCCTTTTTGTTTAGTAGAAAACGTTAACTGCCATATTCTGTGCGCCGAATAATATGGTTTTGATAGCTTAAATCCAGCTCGTTAAAATAACCGCTCCAGCCCCAGACGCGCACAATTAGGTTCGGATAGTTCTCCGGGTGCTTTTGGGCGTCGAGCAAACGTTCCCTGTTGATGGAATTAAGCTGCAGCTGGTGGCCGCCCAAAAGGATATAGCTTTTCACAAGCATTGCAACCTTTTTGATGCCAACGTCATTTCTTAAAACGGTGTCGTGTATTTCAATGGTCAGCGGCCCGCCGTTCACAATATTGCATAGAGGATACTTGGTAAAGGACTGCATTACCGACAGAACGCCCGCCGTTTTTGCATCCAGCGCGGGGGAAAAACTTGAAGAATAGGCCTCTTTCGCCTTTCTGCCGTCAGCGGTGGCGGGACACTTTTCCCCTTTCCAGATATATTCCATTGCACTTCCTGTGCCTGCCCTCCAAACTCCGCCGTGTCCGTTTTTCTTGTTGTTTAAGTGATTGGAGAAACAGTCCATTAAATCACAGGCAATGCTGTCGACATAGTCGTCGTTGTTTCCCATTTTGGGACTATTTCTAAGCTGATTACGAAGCTCGTCATGGCCACGAAAATTATTTGCCAATGCGTTTAAAAGCTCCGATTTTTCAATCGTCTTCTCGTCAAAAACATTCTTTTTCACCGCAGCCAAAGCGTCGGCGACATTAGCAATTCCGGCGCCATGACAGCCAAAATTATGATATTTTGCCCCGCCGTCATACATATCAGCAAGACATTCGATACAGCCGTCGATAAAAATGGACAGAAGCGGACGCTTAACAACTTTTTGTTCCCGGCGTGAATGAATTAACATGCCACATTCGATCTCAATCTCTTTTTTTACACAGTCCATCAGTTCATCAAAATGTTTACACTCTGTCAGCTTTGCAACAACTGCCCGATTCACAACGGCCGGAAAGTCCATTGTTTGAATGTTTGGAACATCGGCCCCGCAATTCGGTATAATAAATTCCCAACACGCGGCTACCACATAGTTTACAGCGTCTTCATGCTCATATCCCAGCTTTAAAAGGCCGGGAATGACAACGTCGTCGTTGCAGTATTGCGGAAACCCTAACCCCTGCTTGGTGAGCAAGGTGGCAAACTCAAAAATTTCGTCCGGCGTGTTTTTGCCAACCCGTAAATTAATTTTTGGGTCAATCAGATTTAATTCTAAAGAGGATTGCATACACATTTGCGACAATTCGTTAAATTGGCTGTTTCCAGCCTTATCAAAGCCGCCCAGCACCAGGCTTTGTCCGTTGTCCCCCTGCTGCACGCCGGAGTAAAGGTCAGTATCCTGGTTTATTGCAATGAAAAAAGATTCTAAGGTTTCAAAAATCTCATTATCCTGCACACCGCAAGCTTTGTCATGCAGATAAAACGGATACATATATTGGTCAAAACGCCCCAGGCCTAAGTGGTCAACAAAAGAAATCCGCAAGAAATAAATGCAGATTTTTAGAAACACACAGGCCTCATAAAACGTTTCTGCTCCTTTGTGAGGAACCTTTTTTAAAGCGCCATACAGCTTTAAATTGCCGCTTGCTTTGGCAGCTGTTTTGTATTGACTGCAAAATTCCAGACACAATTGAATACATTTTGCCATGTTTTTGCCGTAGGCTTTTTTCTCCGCATCTGTAGTTTTGGCAACCGCTTTTCCAATTTGGTCTAAAACCGCATCAAAGCCCTGGGAGATAATGCGGTAATAATTCGGCGTAACATTGCCGCCATAGGGTGGGATGGTCAAATCAGTGCTTCTGTTAAAACCAAATTCGTCGTTTTCCAAGAAACAAGGATCTTCAAATGAAACGATTTTCTGAAAATTATTGATAAAGTTTTCCGACTTTTTAATGTCGTCAAACATGGCGTCCTCAATATGTTTCCGCTTTGTTTGATAAGCTTTGCTGTTCAGCTGTTTTAATTGAAGTTCAATTTTTTCAGTCATACAATCACTCCGTTCACATAATTTTTGTGCGTATTCCAAACGACCAAAACAAATCCTGGCGGGGCTGGGGCGGCGCCGTTTCGTCAAAGCCCGGCATATAGTTTCTTTGAAGCATTTTATACTTTCCGCCAGCCATTTTGTTATATGGCAGCAGCTCGGCGTAAGAAACATGGTTATCGTTTAAAATCTGTGCAAGCTGTGTTAGATTGCGCGTTGAATCAGTTACACCGGGAATGAGCGGAATTCTCACAACATAAGGTACGCCGCTTTTTGCAAGTGCCGAAAAGTTCCGTAAAATCGGCCGGTTCGAGACACCGGTATATTTGATATGCATGGCATCGTCGGCCAGCTTTAAATCGAACAAAAAATAATCTGTTATATTTAATGCATTGCAAAAGGTATCTGCGTCGCAATAGCCGCTTGTTTGAATTGCCGTATGCAGTTTGTTTTTCAGCTTCATAATACATTCAAAAAGGAATTTACTTTGCAGAAACGGCTCGCCTCCGGAAAAGGTGACCCCGCCGCCGGCATTTAAAATCCGTTTGTTTTTTAACAGCGTTTCACACAGTTGACCACTGCTGACGGTTTCACCGCACACCCGAATTAAATTGATTGGACAATTTTTTATGCTTTCCTCAGTAAAAGAAATGCTGCCATCTTCTTTTTGCACGCTTGTTTGCAAACAGGCTCCGCACCCAATGCACCCGTTTGGACTTTTAATCATTTCGCTTTCCTTAAGCTGTCCCTCGGGGTTGTGGCACCAGCTGCACCGCAGCGGACACCCCTTTAAAAACACCGTTGAACGGATTCCTGGCCCATCGTAAACAGAAAATTCTTCAATGGAAAATATTGTTCCTGTCATTTGCTCACCCCACATATTTCATTATATCAGCGCAGGTTGACAAAGCAAGCAATATGTTATATAATTATAGACAGAATTTAAGATTTGGAAGGGTAAACATGATTCAGCACCAGACATCAAATTCCTGCGGAAACTATAACTATAATGCCTTTTTATATTCAGATATTTCCTATAGCGCACATTTTCACAAAAATTATGAGTTAATTTACGTTCTTAAGGGCACGGTGGAGTTGTCTGTAAACGGAAAGCCTGATGTGCTAAAGCCTGGTGAAATGATTCTTATTTCTCCCTATGCCGTACATTCTTTTGCTGTGGACGGGAAATCTAAAATTTGGGTTGGCGTGTTTTCGGAAGATTTTGTTTTAAGCTTCTCAAAAGCCAACAGTCAAATCAGCTATTCAAAATTTAAATGCGGTTTAAAGCAGGAAGCCTTTTTAAAAGAACATCTGTTTTTTCAGGGACAGCCGGAGTTATATTTGGCCAAATCCTGCCTTTATCTGGTGTGCAGTGAATGTTTAAAACATGCCGTTGCTTTTGACATGAAATCATCCGATGAGTTTCGGAACCGGGTAATTGCATTTATATCAGAAAATTTAAGCGACGAAATAACCCTAGGTAGTACGGCTGCGGCTTTGGGCTATGAATATCACTACTTTTCAGCCTTGTTTCACCGCTGTTTTAACATGCATTTTAAAGAGTTTATTAATATGTTCCGCTTTGAATTTGCCTGTGAAATGCTGTTGCACACCAAGGCCGACATCGCGTTTTTAGCAGTGGAGTGCGGGTTTCAGAGCATTCGGAATTTTAACAGAATATTTAAAAAATTTAGTGGACATACCCCCACGGAATATAGAAAACAATTGCAATCAGAAGATTAAATTCATAAGAAAGGTGTGAAAATTTGTGGATTTTAAAATACATTCTGACTACCGGCCCACAGGCGACCAGCCTGAGGCGATCAATAAGCTGACCGGCGGAATATTGCGCGGTGACAGGGAACAAACGCTATTGGGCGTTACCGGCTCGGGAAAAACCTTTACCGTGGCAAACGTCATTGAAAAGGTGCAAAAACCCACGCTGGTGCTGGCCCACAACAAAACCCTTGCCGCCCAGCTTTGCAGTGAGTTTAAGGCTTTTTTTCCTGAAAACGCCGTTGAGTTTTTTGTTTCCTATTACGACTACTACCAGCCGGAGGCATATATTCCCCATACCGATACCTACATTGAAAAGGACTCAGCAGTGAATGAAGAAATTGACAAGTTGCGCCACAGTGCCACTGCGGCACTTTTCGAGCGGCGCGACGTTATCATTGTTGCCAGCGTGTCGTGTATATACGGCTTAGGCGACCCAATCGACTACAACGAGCTTGTGATTTCCCTGCGTCCGGGCATGGTTCGCGACAGGGACAGCATATTAAAAAAATTAGTTGAAATTCAGTATGAACGAAACGACATTAACTTTGTCCGCGGGAAGTTCCGCGTGCGGGGGGACGTTTTAGAGGTGTTCCCCGCAGAAAGCAGCGACAGCGCCATTCGGATTGAGTTTTTCGGCGACGAAATTGACCGCATTACTGAGATTGACGTTGTGACGGGTGAAATTAAGGGCACCAGAAACCATGTGGCAATTTATCCCGCGTCCCACTATGTTACCACAAAAGAAAAAATGGAAAAAGCCATCGGCACCATTGAAGCAGAGCTTGCGGAGCGGGTGAAGTATTTTAAAGAAAATGATATGCTGCTCGAGGCCCAGAGAATTGAACAAAGAACCACTTATGACATTGAAATGATGCGGGAAATTGGCTTTTGCCAGGGCATTGAAAACTATTCGCGCCACATCAGCGGAAGGGCGCCTGGCTCGGCGCCGTTTACCTTAATGGACTATTTTCCGAAAGATTTTCTTTTGGTCATTGACGAATCGCATGTTACGGTGCCTCAGGTGCGGGCAATGTTCAACGGCGACCAGGCGAGAAAGCAATCCCTTGTAGATTATGGGTTTCGCCTGCCCTCGGCCTTTGACAACCGCCCTTTAAACTTCAACGAATTTGAGGGAAAGATTAACCAGGTGCTTTATGTCAGCGCCACGCCGGCCGACTACGAGCGCAGCCGCTCTGTGCAGATTGCAGAACAGATTATCCGTCCCACAGGTTTGCTTGACCCAGAGATAATTGTGCGTCCCGTTAAAGGGCAGGTGGATGATTTAGTTGGTGAAATTCACAGCCAAACGGAAAAGGGAAACCGCGTTTTAGTTACTACTTTAACGAAAAAAATGGCAGAGGATTTAACCGACTATCTGCGTGAGATGGACATTAAAGTGAAATACCTCCATTCCGACGTGAAAACCATTGAGCGCATGGAAATTGTGAAGGACTTAAGGGAAGGCCTGTTTGACGTGCTGGTGGGAATTAACCTGTTAAGGGAGGGGTTAGACATTCCCGAGGTTTCATTGGTTGCCATTTTAGACGCGGACAAGGAAGGTTTTTTGCGGTCGGAAACATCGCTTATTCAGACGATTGGCCGTGCGGCAAGAAACGCAGACGGCAAAGTAATTATGTATGCCGACACCATTACGAACTCAATGGAGCGCGCCATTACTGAAACCAACAGGCGGCGGAAAAAACAGCAGGAATATAACGAACAGCACAACATTACGCCCCAGTCGATAAAGAAAAACATCAGAGGCGTAATTTCCGCTTTGGGAGAGGCACCGGACGAAACCATTGCAGACGTTAAAATTTCCAAGAAAATGGACATTCATTTGCAGATTGAAATTTTAACCGAACAAATGAAACTTGCGGCCTCAGAACTGCGGTTTGAAGACGCGGCCTCAATCCGCGACAGGATTAAGCTTTTGCAGAACAAGAAAAAATAAGAAAAAAAGAAAGATGCAGCATGCACCACAGGAATTGGTTTTGCTGCATCTTTTGTTCACTCCCTTACCGGGGGAACGAATCATATTATACATAAATTCACCTTAAATTTCAAGCCATTTTTGTGAAAATTTTGTCACATTTTTGAAACGCGCTTTTTGGTTAAATTATGAACCCGCCGTTTGGGCTTAACACCTGCCCGGTGATAAAGGGCGCAAGGGTATCGGACGCTAAAAAAAAGATTGACTTTGCCACATCAAGTGCAGTGCCGATTTTTCCCAAAGGCGTTTCTTCTTTTAAACACTCCAAATCCTCTGGTGAAAGATTGCTGTTCATATCCGTTTCAATTACGCCCGGGGCAACGCAGTTTACACGGATATTCGAAGGCGCAAGCTCCTTTGCCAGCGCTTTGGAAGCGCCGATAACTGCCGCCTTTGCAGCGGAATAGTGTACCTCGCAGGACGCGCCGCAAATGCCCCAAACGGAGGAAACGTTTACAATTGCCCCCTGTTTTTCGTGCACCATAAGCGGCACAACAGAAGCAGTGGTGTTAAACATGCCACCTACATTTACCGCAAACATACGGTTCCATTCTTCAAACGTAACGTCGGTAAACAGCGATTGCTTCGCAACCCCTGCGTTGTTCACCAAAACGCCGATGCCTTTTAAACAAGACGCGGCCCTTTCAACCATTTCAGCGGCCTGGCCGGGATCAGCCACATCCGCTTGCAGTAAGACGCCTTTTCGTCCCAAAGACGTCACCTGCTGCAGCACATTTTTTGCAGCTTTTTCTTCTTTTAAAAAGTTAATTCCAACGTCAAACCCGTTTTGTGCAAAATAAACTGCTGCTGCCGCGCCAATCCCACGGGAAGCGCCTGTAATTAACACTGTTTTTTTCATTCCGTTTCTCCTGCGTTAAAAGATTTATAATTTATTATATCAAACAAATTGGGTTATTTCAAGCCTGGGGTGGCAAAGCTTCTCCGTTTTCGCCCTCTTCCGGTGCAGGCGCTTCAATTTCGCCTTTCACTTTTACGGCAATGTCCTCTTTATATTCAGCTTTCACCGTCACCTCTACGGTGGTATCGTCAATGGCCCGGTACGAGTCGGAAACGGAAAGCAGCTCTGAGTCCGGCAGGGTTTCGTCATCAATCTGGTTTTTTAGAATTTGCGCGCCCTGGGCCGCGATGCTTTCTTCCGTGTGCAGTTCTTCGGAAAGTGTTACCTCTTTAAATTCCTGCGATATCAGCGTGACACCCAAATAGTTTCCAAAAACAGAGAGCTCGTGTTTGTTTTCTGTTATGTCACTGTTTTCATAGGGCGGGTTGCCGGAATGGAACAGGTGAATTTCCCTGCCGAAAATTTTCAGCGTATACTGCTTTTTTTTGTTACCCGTTTGGGTGCGGATGGTAGAAATACGCGAAAACTGCTGTGTTTTTTCATACCATACCCGGGCATAAATCTGTGCGTCAGACTGCACGTATCGAATTTCAGACTTTAAAGAGCTTGGAATTTTGCCCGTTACCAGCACCGTGTCCTTTAAAACTGTGTCGCCGATGGAAACCACCGGGATGCCGCCCCGCACGATTAATGAGTCAATTACCGCGTCTTTTGCAGCGATGATGTTGCAGTAGTCGTCGGGGTTAAAAATTTCCGGCACGGGAACCCGCTCTCTGACGTCTACAATGATTTTAGAGCCGTGCTTGTCAACCCACAGCCAGGAGAGGGCAGGAATTTTTAACATGGTTTTATTTTTTAAGGTGCGCTGGTCTATTTTCGATTTTAAAACACCGCATTTTAAACCTTCTTCTTCTAAAACCGCTAAAATGTCGGCGGCTTTCACCGTTTCGTTTCCGCGCACTTCAATGTCCCACACAAACTGGTTGGCCATAACCACGAACAGGATAAATATAAATATGCCGGCCAGCATAATTTTCCGGCGGCGGTATTGCTGAAGGATAAAGGGAAAACCGTGCCGGGCATTGATTTTTACATTCACACCTGTGTTATATGCAATTTTCGGAAGCTTTTTAAATGCACGCACAGAAATTTTGCACCGTATGGTTCTGCCCGAAATTCGTGTGATGTCCCACAGGAGAATGTTTTGAGCGGTGCAGACATTTAAAAAACGTTCTGTAAAGTTTCCGGTAACTGTGATAACCAGATACCCCCTGAAATAAGAAAATAAAGCCGGGATAAACATGGCGACCTCCTATGCAAACTCAATCGCGGTGATAATGCCTTTGACGCTGATTTCGTCATCGGTTATAATGGTAATGTTTAAATTTTTGCCGTTAATATTGATAAACTTATCCTTGCAGGCAAGTTTAATTGCTGTTTCTTCATATTCTAAAACGGTTTTATAATTTTCAATTCGAATTTCCGTGTTGTCGCAAACCGTGATTCGTGGAATGTCAAAGACTACGTCTTCCGGAATATCAAAACGGCCTACGATTTTTTTAGAAATTGACTCGCTCTTTTTTTTTCGCCTTTTCATATCGCGTTCACCTCATGTAATACTTATGCGGCAGGCCTCATAATAATTACATGAGGTGAGCAG
This sequence comes from Congzhengia sp., assembly GCF_037235575.1. Taxonomy (NCBI): domain Bacteria; kingdom Bacillati; phylum Bacillota; class Clostridia; order Eubacteriales; family Oscillospiraceae; genus Congzhengia; species Congzhengia sp. The sequence goes on from NZ_JAXUNN010000031.1 coordinate 84,053, forward strand.
GATGAAAGCAAAACATATTGTCATTTATATACTGTCTGCGGCAGGTTTGGCGCTTGTGGTCTGCGGCGCAGGCACGTCTATGGAGGCGGCAAAAAGCGCACTGGTTCTTTGCGCTCAAACGGTTATTCCCTCGCTGTTTCCCTTTTTTGTTATATCCTCTTTCATGGTGAACACGGGGTTTGTCAGCTGTGCAGGAAAAATAGCGGCACCTATCTCCAGACGTCTTTTTAAGGTCAGCGGCAGCGGAGCGGTGGTATTTGTAATGGGAATTTTATGCGGTTATCCCACAGGGGCAAAAATGGTTTCAGAACTGTACGAAAACAAGGAAATCAGCCGAAATGAGGCAATGCGCCTGCTTCCGTTTTGCAACAATTCCGGCCCGCTGTTCGTTATCGGCGCAGTGGGAGCAGGGATGTTGGGAAGCACCCGCTTAGGGGTTACCCTCTATGCGGTGCATGTGGTTTCAGCTGTTTTAACCGGAATTTTCTTTTCCTTTTTTTCTAAACAAAGCGACGGGCATCAGACCAGCACGGTTATGGCAATTCATCTTGGCCGTGCGTTTTCCGACGCCGTTTGCCGCGCTGTGCAGACCATGTTAAATGTATGCGGCTTTATCGTGTTTTTTTCCGTCCTGCGGGAATTTTTAACCCCCTTCATTTTTAAACTGCTTGGCTCCGGTGCGCTGGGCCTCACCGTTTCCGGAATGGCAGAGGTGACCCTGGGCGCACAGGACATTTGCGTAAGCGGCCAGGCGCTTCCTTTCACAATGATTTTGCTGTCCGGCATTATTGGATTCGGCGGCGTTTGCGTACTGCTCCAGGTTTGCGGCGTGGTATCCCAGGCTGGGCTGGGCATTAAAACCTATGCTATAGGCAAGATTTTTCAAATGCTTGTTTCCATGGTAATTACAGCATGTGTGGTGAGCTCGTGGAAAACTCAGGCGGCCTTTGCAAGTATCTCTTCGCTTCCGCACCGCTATTTGGAGGTTGCGCCCTACATGTTAGTCGCTTTTTTCTTCGCCTGCGCGTATGCTGCCGCACGAAAGAAAAATTGACAGAACAGGCGCTTTTGTGATATATTTATTACGAATTTGAAAGAAACCGATAGTTGTTTTTTGCAGGAGGGAAGCGCATTAATGATACAGACAGAGCCGAATAAAAGCCCTTTTCCATTTTCTGTGGACAACAAACGCTACCACACCTTAAGCTACCATTTTCAAAAGACCTTTGGCTGCCGTGTGGAAAAAGCGGTGGTTGACGCAGGCTTTACCTGCCCGAATATTGACGGAACCTGCGGAACAGGTGGATGCAGCTTTTGCTTAAACGGCTCGGGCGGCTTTGCACAATCGGGTGTGTTTTCTGTTACCCAGCAGCTTCAAATGGAAGCGGACCGAATTTATAAAAAACGGAATGGTGCAAAGCTGATTGCCTATTTTCAGTCCCATTCCAACACCTATGGGGACTTAGATATGCTCAAGAAAATTTATAACGAGGCGCTGTCATTTCCCAATGTTGTTGGCCTTAGCATCGGCACCCGGCCGGACTGCATTGACGAAGAAAACGCCGGGCTTATAGCGGATTTTTCTAAAAAGGCATATGTTACGGTAGAGCTGGGACTGCAAACCATTCATGACGAAACGGCAAAACGGTTTAACCGCGGCTATGGGTTCTGTGAATTTCTGCGGGCCTTTCGTTTGCTGAAAGAAAAAAATATTCGCGTGTGCGTGCATATTATTAACGGGCTATATGGAGAAACGCAGGAAGATATGGTAAAGACTGCGTTTGTTTTGGGAAAACTACGGCCTGATGCGGTGAAAATTCATTTGCTTCACATATTAAAGGGCACAAAGGCCCAGCAGCAGTTTGAAGCGGGAGAGCTAACTCCGATGAAAAAAGACCGGTATATCGACACGGTTTGCCGTCAACTTGCATATCTTCCGCCGGAATGTGTAATTGAGCGGCTTACGGGCGACGGCATTAAGGACAAGCTCATCGCGCCGCGCTGGAGCTTAGACAAAATTTCAGTTCTGGCGGGGATAGACAGGGAGCTTTGCTTAAGGGGCGCGGTTCAGGGGGAATTTTTCTAAGAATTAACCTTGACGCAAAGGCATTTTTATAGTATGATAATACTATTGTGGATATACAAAATATGGGAGATGTTTTTTATGATAAAACCCCTAAAAATTGTTACCTTTAACCTGCGGTGCGCCTGGTCGGAGGACGGCGCGAACAGCTTTGTTCACCGGGCTGGTCTGATTTGGGAAAAAATGCGCGCGGAAGCGCCTGACGTCGTGGCCCTTCAGGAGGTTATGCCGAAATCACTGGCAATTTTAAAGCTTCTGATGCCGGATTACGAATTTTTCGGTCAGGGAAGGAACGCAGATTTTGGCGGAGAGGGCCTTTATACGGCAGTGAAACAATCTGCCGTTTCTGCGGTTGGCTTTGAAACCTTTTGGATTGCTCCAAAGCCTTACGAAGCGGAGTCGCGGTTTGAAGACCAAAGCATCTGCCCGCGGATTTGCGTTGCCGCGCTGTTGCGCCATAACGCAACCGGACAGCTTTTCCGCGTTTATAACATCCATTTGGACCATCAGGGAAGCGGCGCGCGAAAGCAGGGCATCCGGTGCGTTTTAGAACGCATTGCACAGGACAGACAAAAGGGCAGTGCGCCTGTTGTGCTATTGGGCGATTTTAATGACACGCCGGAAAGTGAAACAATCCGGCTTTGTGCATCAGGCAAAAGTGTAAAGCTTTCAGATGTTACAAGCAAAATAACATGCACGTTTCACAATTTTGGACGGGACAACAGTGGTTTTGAGAAAATTGACTATATTTTTCTTTCCGAAGAACTGCTGGGCAATGTTACAGGCGCGTCGGCATGGGAAGACAAGGTAAATGGGATTTACCTTTCCGACCACTATCCGGTTTGCGCTGAACTAAAATTAACTACGAATGAATAAACGAAAGGTTGAGATAAATGGAAAAATTAGGTCTTAATGAAATTAGAGAGAAATATTTATCCTTTTTTGAATCGAAAGGGCATTTGCGCCTGCCCAGTTTTTCGCTGGTTCCGGAAAACGACCCGAGTCTATTGCTCATTAACGCCGGAATGGCGCCCTTGAAGCCCTATTTTACGGGCCGGCAGGTGCCGCCGAAAAAGCGTGTTACAACTTGTCAGAAGTGTATCCGCACGCCGGACATTGAGCGTGTGGGCAAAACGGCGCGTCACGGCACGTTTTTTGAAATGCTGGGGAACTTTTCTTTTGGCGACTATTTTAAAAACGACGCAACAAAATGGGCCTGGGAGTTTGTAACCAAGGTGTTAAACATGCCTGTGGACAAGCTTTGGGTAACCATTTATGAAGACGATGATGAAGCTTTTGACATTTGGACGAAAAATGTCGGCGTATCTCCCGACAGAATTGTGAGAATGGGCAAGGAGGACAACTTCTGGGAAATCGGTACAGGCCCCTGCGGCCCCTGCTCTGAAATCTATTTCGACCGCGGCCCCGAACACGGCTGCGGCTCGCCCGACTGTAAGGTGGGCTGTGAGTGCGACCGATATGTTGAGTTTTGGAATTTGGTATTCACGCAGTTTGAAAAGCAAGAGGACGGCACATATAAAAAATTGGATCACCCGAATATCGACACCGGCATGGGATTAGAGCGGATTGCCTGCATCATGCAGGGTGTGCTTTCTCTGTTCGACGTAGACACCATTAAAAGCATTCGTGACAAGGTGTGCGAAATGGCTGGTGTGGAATATGGAAAAGACCCGCAGACAGATGTTTCTGTCCGCGTGGTGACAGACCACATTCGCAGCACAGTATTTTTAATTTCCGATGGCGTGAATGTGTCCAACGAGGGCAGGGGATATGTTCTGCGCAGACTGCTGCGCCGCGCTGCCCGCCACGGAAAGCTTTTGGGCATTAACGGCACGTTTTTATATAAGCTGGCAGACACGGTAATTGACGCATCTGAAAAAGCATATCCGGTTTTGGAAGAAAACCGTGAAATGATAAAAAGCAAAATTAAGAACGAGGAAGAACGGTTTGCGCAGACCATTGACGCGGGATTTTCCATATTAAACAGCTTTTTAGACGATAAGCTGTTAGACAACATGGAGAAAAATACCATTTTCTCCGGCAATGATGCTTTTAAACTCTATGATACTTATGGATTTCCCATTGATTTAACCCGGGAAATTTTGGCCGAGCGCGGCATTGAAATCGACGAGGAAGGCTTTAACCGTGAAATGGAAGCGCAGCGCCAGCGCGCCCGCGCAAATGCAAAAATGACCGAGGTGGGCTGGGAAGACACCATTGCAGATGCGTTATCGAATGTTGCGCCTACGGACTTTGTGGGATATGACAGTTTAGAATCAGAAGCTAAAATTATTGCTATTGTAACAGATGCCGGAAGTGCCAAAGCTTTGGCAGAGGGAAATTCGGGCATTCTGGTTTTGGATAAAACACCGTTTTACGCCGAAAGCGGCGGACAGGTGGGCGACGTGGGAAAAGTGTGCGGCGAGTTTACGGAAGCTGTTGTGACAGACACGAAAAAGACCCCCGACGGAAAATTTTATCATATTGTTGAAGTGAAAGAGGGCACCTTTGGCGTTGGCGAAACTGTTACGGCAAAGGTTGACATTCGTACGAGAAGACGCACCCAGGCAAACCACAGCGCAACACACTTGCTGGACAGTGCGCTGAAAAATAAATTTGGCCGGGCCGTTTCCCAGGCTGGGTCGTTGGTGAACAAAGACCGTCTGCGGTTTGACTTTACTTTAGACAGGCCGGTATCCAACGAGGAACTGGCTGAAATTGAAGCGGACGTAAATCGCCAGATTGCAATGGCCGTGCCGGTGGTTTGGGAAACTATGCCGATTGACGAGGCAAAAAATAAAGGTGCCGTGGCAGTTTTCGGCGACAAATATGGAGATGTTGTGCGCGTGGTTACCATGGGGGACTATTCCATGGAACTGTGTGGCGGCTGTCATGTGGGAAATACATCCGAAATTGGATTGTTTAAGATTCTTTCCGAAACAGGCGTTGCAGCAGGCGTAAGAAGAATTGAGGCCGTAACGGGCTTTGGTGTTTTAACCGAGGTATATGCAATGCAGGAAGTTTTAAACACCACGGCAGAGGCCTTAAAGTGCGCCCCTAAGGATTTGGCGAAAAAAGCGGCAATCGTTATGGATGAATTGAAAAAGGCCGAAGCGAAGATTGAAGGCTTAAACGCAAAGCTTGCAAAAAGCTCTGAGGGTGACATCTTAAACAGCGCAAGAGAAATTAACGGCATTACGGTGGTGTGCGGCAGGATTGACGGCGCGACGGTTGATGCGCTTCGAAAAATCGGCGACGATTTTAAAGCCCAAACCCCTTGCGGTGTAATTGTTTTGGCATCTTCCGACGGCGGCAAGGCAACCTTCATTGCCATGGCAACAAAAGAAGCAATCGCAAAAGGCGCCCACAGCGGTAACATTGTCCGCGAGGCAGCAAAAATTGCAGGCGGCGGCGGCGGCGGCAGACCCGATTCTGCCCAGGCAGGCGGAAAAGATGTGTCTAAAATTGACAACGCTCTCGCGGCTGTTTACAAAATGATGGAGGAATTGAATTAGTAAAAACGACCAATTATATTGTTAAAAAAATAAATATATATAGTTAAAATATACATTGCAAATTCGACAATTAAATGATAAAATCGACATAATAGGAGAATGTTATAAAAAACACAACACTAATTTAAAAATTAGGGGGAATTTTCATGAGAAAAAAATTTGTTTTTTTTAGTTTCCTGTTTATGGCGATGTTTATCTTCGGCGCTGTTCAAGCTTTTGCAGAAAAAGAGGCATCTTATGATGCAAGCACTATGACAGTGGCCTATTCGGATACGAATATGGCCGTTCGAAAGAATGGTACGGTTTATTTTGCGCTTTATCAAAATAACCGCATGATAAGCCTAACCACGAAAGATGTGGGAAGAGAAGACACTTCTGTTTCCTTGTCGGCTGAGGTAAAAATGACACCAGATTCCGGTAAAGTTTTTCTATTTGACAGCGAACTAAAACCTATGGCTGAAACAGTTGTGCTAAAGATGGAAAACGGAAACCTAGTTATACAAGACTCCGTAACAGTTACAAAAGATTTTGAAGACTATAACGAAACAACTGGCATATTCGAATATTATGCCGATATCAACGATGCAAAGACTTCAAAAATCTGTGTAAACACCGAAAATTTATCAGTATTTTACAATGGTTCGTTGATTTCAACAAATGATATTAAAGACGCATTTGGCAGTCTTAAAACAATGTTAGTCGAACGCGCGGATTCCATTACCTTTAAAGAACAAAAAAATGGGAAGTTCAATAAAGTTTATGTGACGGATTATGCGTATAGACAAGTAGAGGGAGTAAGCCTAAATGACCTATATGTAAAATTTACAATCGGGGGCTTTTCTCTGAATCCGGATGATCGCGGCGACCGCTTTTTTGCCTATAATTTATTTGATGCCGAAGGCAATACCATTTCTTTAGCGGATGTAAAAGAAGGCGATATCTTTAATATCGCTGCACCGATGCACAATGGTCTAATAGGCGATTTTGACACTGTTCCATATATGGATATTTATGTTACTCGGGAAACTGTTACGGGCATTGTTGACGAAGAAATAGAGGCTGGTTACAGATACAGCATTAATGGAGAAGTATATATAATTGATCCTAACGCGAATATTAAAGTTGGAGATGAAGGAATATTTTACCTTACAATTGACAAAAAAATATATGATTCCGATGCTGCTTCTATTCTTAAGAGAAACTATTCTTTCATTAGCGCTTATGGCTGTGAAACAGATTTTGGTGTTAACAAACACCAGCTCAGGCTGTTTACTGCCGACGGCACATTTCTAGACTTTACTGTTGCCGCTACCTTAAGGGTTTATGAAGGAAATACTTATGCAATTTACAAACGGTCCGATAATGGGCAAGATGCTTTTTTTGCAAAAATTGCTAGCCTGGTTGAAGATGCAGCAACAGAAGAGGAAGCGACAGAAAATCTTGGAAAGAGACTGATTACTTATAAGATAAATTCTGAAAATGAGATTACTGAACTGAGGTTTGCGGCATCTGGCGCTGATTTTTCTGTCCTATCGCACAAAAGTGCAAAATATAATGATGATTTGCAAATATTCGGCAGTTTTGACTTAAGCAAAAATTCAAAATTGTTTGTTGCCCCTGTAACACGAACGAATACCGGCTTGTTCAACGTTAATCAAGATGACCTTCGAACCGGTTCATTCTCTTCCTTAGATGCGAATAAGGTTGGTGGCTACAAAGCGTATTTATTTAACTTTGACAGAGAGGATTATCTTGGCGCCGCACTTGTATGTGAAACCGTTGACGCGCTTGTGAACATACCTGAGCCTGAACCTGATCCTACAATAAGCAAAAACTGTTCTTTTATTGCCAATTATGGCAGTGAATCAAGCTTCGGAGAAATTGTTCACCAACTTAAATTGTTTACTGAAAGTGGTGAATTTAAAGTATATTCAGTAGCTGCTTCCGTCAGGGTTTATAACGGTAACTCTAGTGCAATTTATAAACGAAATGACAAATCGCAAAATGAATTTTTTGAAACCGTTGCCGATTTAGTAGCAGATGAAACCACTTTTGATGCTGCTAAATCGAAATTAGGCCAAAGAATAATCACATTTAAAACCGATTCCAGCAATAAAATAACTGAAATCAGATTTGCATCAGAAGACGCTATTTTCTCAGTGCTTGGCAATGAAAATGCAAAATATAATGAAGCTGCGCAATCATTTGGCGGCTACGATTTAGGCCAAAGTTCAAAATTGTTTGTTGCCCCGGTAAAAGAAGTTGTTGCTGGTAAGTTTAATGTTGAAGAGGATGATCTTCGTACCGGTCCGTTTACATCTTTAGATAAAAATAAGGCTGAAGGTTACAAGGCATATTTATTTAACTTTGACGAAGAGATTTATCTTGGCGCTGCGCTTGTTTGTGAAACTGTTGATGCGCTAGCAGATATTCCTGGTCCCGGACCTGACACTGAGGTAAGCAAAGATTGCTCTTTCATAGAAGCGTATGGTTGCGATACAAGTTTTGGTGTTAATATACATCAGCTCAGACTGTTTACGGGTGATAATGCGTTGGAAGCTTACGCAATAGCTCCAACGGTAAAGGTTTATGAAGGGGATACATACACAAGTTACAACCGAAATGACAAAACGCAGGATGCATTTTTTGCGACGGTTGCTGACTTAGTAGCTGACGAAACCACTCTTGAGGCTGCTAAAGCAAAGCTTGGCAGAAGAATGATTACTTTTAAGGTCAACTCTGTCAATGAAATCATAGAGCTTAAATTTCCTGCGGCGGACGCATCATTTTCTGTAATATCGAATGACAGTGCAAAATACGATCAAGATTTGCAGACATTTGGGGGCTATGTGTTTAAGGATACCTCTAGATTGTTTGTTACGCCTGTGACAAAATTTGACGATGCTTGTTACAATGTCGACGTAGAAAACCTTGAAATCATGCCATTTTCATATTTGGATGAAAATGCAGCCTACTCAGCATTTCTATTTGGTAATGAGGATGATGGCTATCTGAAAGCAGCTCTTGTTGGCGAAGACGTGGAAAGGTCTTTGAAAAATGCACATTTAGCAATTGTTAAGTCACGTTCAACTGGTCTTGATGTCAATGGTTCAGCTGTTGATAAATATACCTTTATTCAGAGCGGTAAAACGGTTACTTTGGCAGTGGACTATGATAAAGCAAACAAAGTTGAAAGAATGGATACGGGCGATGTGTTTCGTTATGTTACAAACATCGACGGTGAAATTATTCAGACAGACTTGATCTATGTTGCAAAAACAAGAGAATTTGATGCTGGTTACTATACATATGCAAATTATGACGCAAATGACAGTGCAATCGTATATGGCAAAGTTACAGAGGTTAGAACAAATAAAATGACAATTGACGCGGAGGATGAATTGACATACATATTGAATATGACACCAGGCAACACCTATGCAATGCTGGATGAAGTGAAATTGTCCGGTTCGAATCAATCTTCCGCTGTTCGTATGCTGACTGGAACAGCAGACCTTAGGGATTCTTATGGCTTAAGTGAATACTATGCAGTTGCAATTCTTGGTGAAACCGGCAGGTTTGAAGATGTTGTTGAGATTTTACACCAATAAACGAAACTTCTCTGCAGAAAACATAATTATTGCAAAAACCACTTGACAAACTATGTATTATTATATATAATAATGTAGTTAACATTGCGTTTAGCAGTGTATCCTTGCTCTAAGTGTTAGCTTAGGGCCAAAGTCCAAAAGGAGGTGTAAAAATGTCAGAAGTAATCAATCAGTACGAAACGATCTTTGTAGTTGACGCGGCTTTGGAAGAAGAAGCAATCGCAGGTATTGTTGATAAGTTCAAAACATTAATCGGTGAAGCAGGAGAGATTGAGTCTGTTGACGAATGGGGAAAAAGAAGACTCGCATATCCTATCGATTACAAAACAGAAGGGTATTATGTTCTGATTAATTTCAGCGCAAAACCTGATTTTCCGCTTGAACTTGAACGTATTTACAACATTACAGACGGTCTTTTAAGAAGCATTACCGTTAGAAAGATTGAGAAAAAAGCCAGAAGCTAATTAAAATTGGCATGGAGGGTTGACGACTTATGAATAAGGTTATTTTGGTAGGCAGACTTACAAAAGATCCGGAGCTTCGCGCAACAACATCCGGAATTCCTGTTTGCAGCTTCACGGTTGCTTGCGACAGAAGGTTTGTAAAACAGGGAGAGGAGCGCAAAGCCGATTTTATTAACTGCATCGCTTGGCGCCAGGCCGGAGAATCCATTTCAAAATATTTTGCAAAGGGACACAGAATTGCACTGGAAGGTTCTATCCAGACAAGAAGCTGGACAGACAATGAGGGAAAGACCCGCTACTCAACTGAAGTTGTGGTAGACCAGTGGGAATTTGCACAGAGCAAAAGTGAAAATGGAGCCAGCGCGTCTTACCAGCCGTCATCGTCGCTATATCCGCCCCAGCAGGAGAGCAGTCAAACACCGGCTGCGGGGGATATTGATGGATTTATGCCGATTGAAGAAGAGGACTTGCCCTTCTAATTTTTAGCTGAAACAGTCAACTGTAAAGGAGGTAATTTAAATGGCAGACAGGCCAATGATGAGAAATCGCAAAGCGAAGAAAAAGGTTTGCTCATTTTGTCAGGACAAGGTTGATTATATCGATTACAAAGATGTTGCAAAGTTAAGAAGATATATTTCTGAGCGCGCTAAAATCCTTCCCAGAAGAATTACAGGAACCTGCGCAAAGCATCAGAGACAGCTTACAGAGGCAATTAAGAGAGCAAGGCATATCGCGCTTTTGCCTTTCACTGCAGAATAATTCAAACATAAAAAAACACTGTGATATGAGTCACAGTGTTTTTATTTTTATGTCATTTTTACCGTCCAAGCTCTTCCAAACACTTCGGGCATATATTTTTGCCCTTAAAACTAATAACATCTTTCGAATTGCCGCAGAATATACAGGAAGGTTCATATTTTTTCAAAATGATTGTTCCTTCATCAACATAAATTTCCAAAGCGTCTTTCACTGCAATGTCCAATGTTCTCCGTAACTCAATCGGGAGTACGATTCTTCCAAGCTCGTCCACTTTTCTTACAATTCTTGTCGATTTCATTGTCTAATCACCTCGTTATTTAGAATAATTTATAGCTTCTACGCTTATTATAGCACTAGCCATAAATATAGTCAACAAATAGAATTTGAAGTTTCTGTGAACTTTTTACAAAAAAATACAAATTAAGAACGATACATACTATACATGTGGCTATAAAGCCCACCTGCTTCTAAAAGCTCTTTGTGAGTGCCTTTCTCTTCAATTCCATTTTCCGTCAGCACCAAAATTGTAGAAGCATTTTTAATTGTGGTGAGCCTGTGTGCAATGACGAAAGTCGTCCTTCCCTTAGCTAAGCGTTCTAACGATTCCTGAACAATGCGTTCGCTTTCGTTATCTAAGGCGGAGGTCGCCTCGTCTAAAATCAAAATCGGCGGGTTCTTTAAAAACACCCGGGCAATGCCGACGCGCTGCTTCTGTCCGCCGGAGAGCTTTACTCCCCTCTCGCCGACATATGTATCGTAGCCGTCTTCTAAATCCATGATAAAATCGTGAGCGCCGGCAAGTTTTGCAGCTTCCATAATTTCTGCTTTGGTTGCGCCGGGCCGGCCATATTCAATGTTCTCATACACCGTACCGGAGAACAGGTAAATATCCTGCTGAACGACACCAATGTTGGAACGTAGACTCTTTAATTTCAGCGATTTTATGTCTTTACCGTCAATGGAAATTGTCCCGTCTGTCACATCATAAAACCGCGGAATGAGACTGCAAAGAGTGGTTTTCCCACCGCCTGAGGGACCTACCAGCGCAACTGTGTCGCCGGGCTTCACGTGAAGGGACAGATTATTTAGAACGTTTTCATTTTCAGACGAATAGCTAAACGTTACGTTGTCAAACTGAATATCGCCGGAAACGTCATTTAAATCTACTGCATTTGGAGCGTCAGTGATTTCAACGGGGGAGTCCATAATTTCAAAAAAGCGTTCAATTCCCGTCATGCCGCGCTGGAACTGTTCCATAAAATCTACAATTCTGCGAATGGAGGAAAGAAGCGTAGAGGCATATAAAAGATATGCAGTGAAGTCCCCGGCGGTGATTTTACCATACTTGATAAAGAATGCGCCCGCCACCACAATAACGATATACATCAGTCCGTCGAACAGCCTTGTGGAGGACTGGAAGCCCGCCATGTATTTATAAGAAACCTTTTTTATGTCCAGCAGCTTGGAGTTTCCGCCCTCAAACTTTTCTTTTTCACATTCTTCGTTTGCAAAGGAATGTACCACGCGAATTCCCAAAAGCGCGTCCTCAACTTGTGCGTTAAGCTCGCCGATTTGTGTCCGCTGGCGCTTAAACTGCGTCCGCATTTTTACATTAAAATATCGTGTGCTAATAATGATAAGCGGAATGATGGAAAAAATTATCAGCGTCAGCCATATGTTAAAGGAACCTAAAATGATGAACGATACCACAATTTTGATGGTGGAAATAAACAGCTCCTCCGGGCAGTGGTGGGCAAACTCTGTTACGTCAAACAAATCGTTTGTGATTCGCGACATAATTTGGCCGACCTTTGTGTTGTCGTAAAAGGAAGACGACAAATTCTGAAGGTGAGCAAACATATCGCGGCGCATGTCCGTTTCCATTCTTGCCCCCATAACGTGGCCAACCGAAGCCATATAATAATTTGCCGCGGTGTCGATAATGCGCAGCACCAGGTAAATTGCACCCACAGAAAGAATTGCTCTGGTGGTGAGGGCGGCAATATCGTTGGTCGCCTTGTCTGTGATAAAACGGGCAATCAGCGGCAGAATCAGCTCGCAGAATGTTGTGAAAAGGGCGCAAAACAGGTCGAAGACCATTACTTTCGTATATTTTTTATAGTAAGGCAAAAATCGTTTAAAAAGGCCTTGTTTTTTTGTCTTCTGTTTCAATGTTATAACCTCCTTAGTATTGCTGTTTGTAGTCCACCCGAATTACAGGGTAGTATATTGGGTTTTCCTGTTTTAAATTTTCACTGATTTGGCGGATGGTGTTTTTTTTCTCTTCATCTGTCAGTGAAAAGGGAACTTCCAAATCAAAAATTAAATTGATTCTGTTTTTACCGTCAGTCATGCGGAAATCGTGCATACCAAGCTCAGGGTTTATCTGGGCAATAATGGACTTCACAGTTTCTTTAACGGCGTCGATTTTCTCACATCCCACCAAAATAGGATCTGTGTGAATTACGGTTTCTACCCCGGTTTCGTTTAAAATTTGAACCTCTAACGCGTCGATAATCTCATGTAGCATAATTGCAGACTTTTCACAGGAGACCTCTGCGTGGACAGAAGCAAGAATCCGTCCCGGACCGTAGTCGTGTATAATTAAATCGTGGATACCCAAAATCTCCCTGTTGGAAAACAAAATTTTTGTAATGGCTTTTGCAAGGGCCGGATCGGGTGAGGAGCCCAATAATGTACTTATGGTATTCCACGCCACGCGAACGCCGGTAATACAAATTAAAACCGCCACAATCAGGCCCGCAATTCCGTCCACCACCGGCGGAAGAAATTTACACAGGATAACGGACAAAATCACCGCGCTAGTTGCAACCACATCACTTAAGCTGTCGCTTGAAGTGGCTTTTAAAACTTCAGAGTCAATTTTGTTGCCCAAATACCGCATGGAGAAAAACATCCACAGCTTAATTAACACCGATATAATTAAAATGAGAATCATCACAAGATTATATGCCGGCGCTACAGGGTGAAGAATTTTTTCAAAAGAAGATTTTATCAGCTCAAGGCCAACCGAAATGATAATAAACGAAACAATCAGCGAACTGATATATTCAATTCTCCCATGACCAAAAGGATGTTCCTTGTCGGGCCGCTGGCTGCTGAGTTTTGCACCGATTAAGGTTACGGCAGACGAGCCGATGTCTGACAAGTTGTTAAAAGCATCTGAAATGATGGCGATGGAGTTAATGGCGGTTCCGATAATGGTTTTTATGACAAACAGAATGACATTGCAAATAATGCCCAAAATTCCGCCGAAAACGCCATAAGCTGTGCGGACAGATGGATTTTTCACATCATCGCTGTTTTTTATAAAGATTTTGGTCAGCAGTTTTATCAACATAAATACCCCCGGTTTTGCTAAAAATTACATAAATACTATTATATCTTATTTTCCTTTCATTTGCAAGAAGTAAAAATCAAATATTGATTTTTGCATTTCTACATGATATGATAAACAAAATGAAAATATTTGGGAGGCAGACGTAATTGGAAAAAATCATTTTAGAAAACTATAAAATTGCAAAAAAGATGTATGAAACCATTGGCGTTGACACGGACGAGGTGTTGGAACGGGTTAAAAAAATTCCTGTGTCTATGCACTGCTGGCAGGGTGACGATGTGATGGGGTTTGAAGGCGCGGGCGAGCTTACCGGCGGAATTCAGACCACGGGGAACTATCCCGGAAAGGCCAGAAACGGAGAAGAGCTCCGCTGCGACATGGAAAAAGCGCTGTCGCTGATCCCCGGAACCCACAAAGTAAACATTCATGCAAGCTATGCCGAGTTTGACGGAAACAAAGCAGACCGCGACCAGCTTACTCCCGCCCATTTTGAAAAATGGGTTGCGTGGGCGAAAAAAAACGGCATTGGTTTGGATTTTAACGAAACCTATTTTTCCCATCCCAAAAGCGAAAGCGGTTTAACCCTCTCAAGCGGAGATGAAGAAATTCGCAGGTTCTGGGTAGAGCATGGAAAACGATGCAGGAAAATCGGCGAATATTTTGGCCGGGAGCTAGGACAGACCTGCGTAACCAACCTTTGGATTCCTGATGGTTATAAAGACATTACAGTGGATAAGCTAGGCCCAAGAATGCGGTTGAAAAAATCGTTAGACGAAGTTTTTGCAGAAAAGATTGACTCAGCATATAACATAGATTCGGTGGAGAGCAAAGTGTTCGGCATTGGCTCAGAAAGCTACGTGGTGGGAAGCCACGAGTTTTATATGGGCTATGCCGCGCAGCATGACGATGTAATGCTCACGTTAGATGCGGGGCATTTCCATCCTACTGAAGTGATTTCGGGCAAAATTTCTTCCATATTTACATTTAAAAACAAATTGCTGCTTCATGTTTCCAGACCGGTTCGTTGGGATTCCGACCATGTAGTTATTTTTGATGATGAGCTTTGTGCCATTATGCAGGAATTAAACCGAAACGACCTGTTTGGCAAAACCTACATTGCATTGGACTTTTTTGATGCAAGCATTAACCGTATTGCGGCTTGGGTGATTGGCATGCGCAACACCATTAAGGCTATGATTTTTGCAATGCTTGAGCCCGTGGAAACGCTGAAAAAAGCAGAAGCAGAAGGAGATTTCACATCCCGGCTTGCGCTTTTGGAGGAATATAAATCCTATCCGTTCTCGGCAGTTTGGGATTATTACTGTCAGGCAATGGGCGTTCCGGTTAAGGAAAGCTGGCTGAATGAAGTGAGAACTTATGAACGGGACGTTTTGGCAAAACGGATATAAAAAATAGGCTTAAACTCAAAAGGCCAATGTCAGTAGAGAAAATCAGTAGAAAAGCGCGTGCCTTCGGTCACGCGCTTTTAGGGCTGAATTTATATTAGATATCTTTTTAACAGGCGAGTTAATTCTAAAACATCGATTGGCTTAGCTATATGGGCATTCATACCACACTCCAAGCAATGTTGTATGTCGTCAGAAAAAGCATCTGCACTCGTAGCGATAATTGGAATAGATAAGGCATCAGAACGATTCAGTTCTCGAATTGCTTTTGTGGCCTCATATCCTGTCATATGCGGCATACGGATATCCATAAGAATGGCATCGTAATATCCTTCCGGTGATTTTTGGAACTTGTCCAGGCATATCTGGCCATCTTCTGCCCAATCCAGCTCTACGCCCAAGTCGGACAACAATTCTCTTGCTATCTCCCAGTTAAGCTCATTATCTTCAGCAAGCAGGATACGACAACCGGATAGATTAATATTTTGGTTCATTGTCTGGTCATGTTCTGTTTCCATGTCCATATACGGACACAAGGCATGATAAAGCGTGGATTTAAAAAGTGGCTTAGTAATAAAACCACGAATACCTGCTTCACGAGCCTCCGCCTCAAATTCACTCCAGTCGTATGCCGACATCAGCAGAATTGGTACTTCATCTCCTAGATTACGACGGATTTCTTTTGCAACCTGAATTCCATTCATACCTGGCAGTTTCCAATCCAATAGAATGATTTGATAATCATCTTTCTTTTTGTGGCGTCGTATTACCAGTTCTATTGCTTTTTCTCCGCTTAATGTCCATTCTGCTTTTATTCCGATGGCTTTTAGTACGTCCATAGTTGTCGTACATGATAGTTCGTCATCATCAACCACCAGCATATTCCAGGAGGGGAGAACCATATCCATTTCCACTGCAACCGATTTTTCAAAATCAAACGTGAGAAGAAATTCGGTACCTTTATCAGGCTCACTTTGTACATCAATGGTTCCTTCCATTGCGTCCACAATGTACTTTGTGATCGACATTCCTAAACCGGCCCCCTCAGTTTTATGTATTCTGGTTCCATCTGCACGGCTATAGGATTCATATATTTTTTTCAGAAAATCTGGTGACATACCAATTCCATTATCCTTGACATTGATATGAATTCGGACATAGTTTTCTCCTTTCGGAGATTTTTCTTCAGAAAGGGATAATTGTATCGAGCCGCCCTCCGGTGTATACTTCGTTGCATTTGATAAAAGATTTAACAAAACCTGATTTAAGCGCACACCATCGCACCACACATTTTCTGTTAGAATATTTTCAACATGTATGTCAAAGGTTTGCTTTTTAGTTTTAACCTGCGGCTGCATAATGTTAACAATTCCTTCAACAACTTCCTTTAATGAGATTTGTTCTTTTGCTAAAGTTAATTTGCCGCTTTCAATTTTAGACATATCCAAAACATCATTGATTAATCCCAATAGGTGTTTACTCGATATTGCGATTTTTCTAAGGCAATTCTGCACCTGTTGCCGGTCGTCTATGTGGGCTGTGGCAATCGCGGTCATGCCTACGATTGCATTCATGGGTGTACGGATGTCATGGCTCATATTAGCTAAAAATTCACTTTTCGCTTTGCTTGCCTCAAGAGCCATCTGCCGAGCCTCCTCTAATTCATGCACCTGAGAACGGGTTATAGAAAAATATCGAAGAAAAATCAATGTTAGAATAATCAAAACAGAAACACATGACAATAATGTCATAAACATACGCTGGTTGCTCAGATTATTTATAGCATCGTCCAATATACTATAAGGCATTACCGATACTAAATACCACTCAGAATAGGGTAACGATATACCATAAATTTGCCGTTCTTCGCCATTTACTTCAAATGTTGTTGCATATTCTTCATGATTTTTTAGTGCAGCACCAAATTCTTCAATAGGATTTTCTACAGTTAACTCATTTGCTGTAAACCCAAGCTGCTTTTGTAGTTGTTCAAAGAAATACAACAACTCAGAGTTGGGGTTCTGTATTACAAAGCTGCCGTCTGGCCTGATTATATGATAATACATTAGTTGCCCCTCATCTTTTAGAGAAAGGAAATCAGTAATATAATCCAGAGGAACGGCTGCGATCAGACCAGTGCTCCTATCGCCATTGCGCATCGGATAAGCAGCGTCAATGCCAAACAATACCACTTCATTTCCAGCAGAGTCAACACCTACAGCGACTCGTTGTTCCCCCTGTAATAATGCTTCTACAAAAGGTTCTGGGTTAAGTGGCTGTATGGATTGTCCGTAAAGCGTCTGAAATTTACCATTGGCAGAACAAAGCGCTAAATAGTCAAATCCCCTGACCTGTGCCCTGTAAATAAGTTCCTCATATAGATTTTCTATATCGTTGTTATCTGTTGAGACAACAGAAACAACGCCGCTAACTTGATCAAAACGCAATTTAATCACAGTTTCAAAGTGCCTGGACATCTGTTCATTCATTCCAGACATATAAATATTTCCAATCTCATAAACGGTCTTTTTACTTTTTCTGCTCATATAGATTCCGAGCAGACTGAAAACAGCAATACTAAAGATCAGAAGTCCGATGAAGCTAGATATAAGAAATCGTGTTGCAACATTCTTTTTATTGATAACCATAGATGTTATTCCTCCTTGGATTTCTTGAAATCTTTAATAACATCAATTATTTCACGGTAGTCCTTTGATAGCTGCGGCATCATATCGACAGCCCTATTCCAATCGTTTTCCTTTAACGCTTTTGTTACTAGGCTACTACTGTCAAACAATCTGGTAAAAGAAAGGTTCTGACAAATTCCTTTGAGTGTATGAACGGCTCTAAGAGCTTCAGCATAGTCTTTATTACCCATAGACGATTCAAATAAGTTAAAGCTTTTATCGTCGAGAAATTTATATACAAATTTCTCAACGGTTTGTTCACGCCGCAGTCTATCCAATACCTCATCAAAATCGCCGCCAAATTTTATATAACAATCTTTTAGATTCATAATCATAATTCCTTCCTTTTAAACATTGTCTGTGCGGCCCTCTTTCTATTTTGGAAAACATATAGTCACGTTATTTTTTGTGTTTTTTGAAGTGTATTTTATCTTTAAAACAACCTATCATAGTCTATTTTATTTCTTAATATCCTGTATATTTTTTGTGTCTTGTTCAGAAGAGGTATTCATAAGCTCACTTTCAAGTGTATCCGCAATTTCTTGCAGACACAATAAAAGAGTAGGATTAAATGCACCACATTGTCCTTTTAAAATCATTTTCAAAGCGTTTTCATGCGAATAAGCTTTCTTATAGCAACGCTCACTGGTCAATGCATCGTATACATCGGCCAGCGCAACCACCTGGGCAGCTATGGGTATTTCTTCCCCCTTTAAGCCGTCCGGATAACCATCGCCGTCATACCTTTCGTGGTGCCATCGACAAATTTCAGAAGCTACTTTGACAAGCGGGGATTCCTGCTGCTCAATGGGCAGGTCCTGTAGCATATTGGCGCCGACCATTGAGTGAGTTTTTATTACTTCGAACTCCTCTGGCGTAAGGCGTCCAGGTTTATTCAGTATTGCATCTGAAATTGAGATTTTCCCAATATCATGTAGCGCAGAAGCAGTACTGATTAAAGAAATATCTGCCTCGGACAAAGGATATTGATTTGTGCGCTGAACCAACTGCTTTAGCAAATATTTTGTAATCGTATTCACACGCAATACATGCAATCCGCTCTCGCCGTTACGGAATTCCACAATGTGAGACAGGATTGAGATCATCAGCTCATTATTTTTTTCCTGCTTGTGTACCTGTTCTACGATAATTTTCTCAAGATGCTGCTGGCGCGCATATAAAAACATCGTATTAGAAATTCGGCGCTGGACAATGGCCGAATCAAAAGGACGGCTGATATAGTCAAAAGCTCCCAAATCGTAGGCCAGCTTTATATTTGCAGGGGAATCATCAGCAGAAATCATAATAACAGCGAAGTTATCATTCCAGTGGTATTTGTTTATGTAAGCTAACACTTCAAATCCATCCATTTCAGGCATCATAATATCCAAAAGCAGAAGGGAAAAATCTGTTCTTTGCCTTGAAAGAAGAGAAATTGCTTCCACACCATTATCAGCCTCTACCACGTCATATTGTTCTCCCAGAATATCTGCCAAAAGCGCGCGATTCATTTCTGAATCGTCCACAATTAAGATTTTTTGTTTTTCCATTGTTCCTTAAACTCTTTCACTATAATTTTACATTTTAATTATAACCCTTTTCCTTACATGTTGGCAACATCCATATTGGTAAGGTGTGCAAATAGGTGAATATTTTTGATGACAAATTTGGTTCGTCATGATATAATTCAGACAGATAGGAGGCAAGTTATGAAACCACAAGAAACAAAATTTACCTTTGTATATAACGAAATTAAACAGAATATTTTGGAGGGCCAAATATCTCTGGGAAAGGCTTTGCCATCTTCAAGGATGTACTGCGAGCGATTTCATGTAAGCAGATATACGATTAACCGCGTATTAGACGCCTTGCGGGAAGAAGGGCTGATTGATATTCAACCTCGTCTTGCGCCGATTGTTGTTTCAACAAAAAATACTTATCATTCATCAAATGCTGTTTTCGAGATTTTAAAACAAAAGGAAGGTATTTTACAGGTATATCAGACTTTTGCTTTAATATTGCCTTCACTTATGGCTTTTGCCTTGCAAGGGTGTGATGTGGAGATAATGCCTCACTATAAACAGGCTATGAAAGAATTGCGTTTGGGATATGCCGCCGGTGGATGGCGTTCTCTTTCGAAACTAGCATATGATATATTAAGAATAGGTGGCAATTCCCTATTCAGCGAACTCTATTCTACGTTTGGCCTTTATAATAAGCTTGCATTCTTTACAGAAGATTGTCCCTATTTCTCTAAGCACTTTTTGCAGGGGTCTGTATCTGTAACCAGAGTAATTATAGATATTTTAAAAGGCAATGATTCACTCGCAAAGTACAACCAGTTATTGAATATATATCAAAAACTTACGGATTCCATTGAAAATACGTTAAATTACCTGTCAGAGACAACACCAAAATGTCTTACACAAACTGGTTTGAAGTTTTCATGGAACCCTATGCGTGGTCAGGATTATTATTATTCAAAAATTGTTGATGACATAAATCTAAAAATCGGCCTTGGAGAATATCCTGTTGGAATGTATCTTCCATTTGAAAAACAATTGGCTATCCAGTATGATGTCTCTTTATCGACAGTCAGAAAGGCTTTGTCAGAACTCGAACAGAGAGGTTTCGTAAAGACGTTAAATGGTAAAGGCACGATAGTGATAGAACCGGATGATACGAAACTTTATCAGTTGACTTTTAATTCCGGACATGTAGAAAAGGCATTGCGTTACCTTCATGCCTTACAGCTAATGATATTAATTATTCGTCCAGCAGCTTTGGTTGCAGCTCCGCAGTTTACTAGAGCAGAATTGGACGAATTAGCAGACGGGTTTACTTCCTCTGACTCTATTTATTTAGCGGATATTTTTGAATTGATAATGAAACATATTACGTTAAAACCTTTATATGTTATATTATCTGAAACCAATCATCTTCTCGAATGGGGACACCATTTTGCTTATTATTCGTCCAGGAAACATACTCTTTCACATCTCAACAAGCAAGTCATTCTAGCGCTTCAGCTGTTAAGTGAAGGTAATGCAGAATCCTTTGCAGATGGCATAGCAGATTGTTACCGTTATAATTTGGTTTGTATGAAGAAGCGTATGGCAGAAAAATATAGGTTTCATAACGCAGCTAATATTCAAGTTCCAGAAAAATACTAGTTAGCAAGCAATGGAAAGGTTATCCCTTTCTGTTTGTTGGAGAGTTCCCCAGAAGAGTGCTATAGCATATTTGACCGAAAACCACAAAAATGTGGTGGCTACGTCACGCTTTAATATCAAAAGAAAAGCTGGAAGTAATGCAAAGCAAATTGCAATACCTCCAGTTTTTTCTTGCGAAAGCCACTTGAAATCTTCATAAGCGGCTTTTTCGGTTTACAATAATAAGTCAAGGTGGCTGCCCAGAAATTGGTGCAGCCACCTTGATGTGATGATGAAAAAACAGTTGTCTATCGCCGTAAAGGTCACGGTTGACCAAAGGGGTTTAAGCCTGTTTTTTTATTTTTCAAATTCTGGATAAAGGCCTGCCTGGGAGATGTCTTCTCCGGCAGCATACAGATGCGAGGTATCCCCAATTTGCACACAGCGAAAGTGTGCATTTCCGCTTCTGTCCGTTTCGGTAACGATGGTGGAAACCGAGGAGGTTGGCAGAAAAAAGTTGTGCCATAGAAGAAACGGGGACGTGCCTGTCAGGTAGGATATAATGGTCAGCCCCATGCCGCAGTGACAAAACAGTGCAATGGTTCTGTCGCTTTCTGCATCACAGCGATACAGCATGCCGTTTCGGCTCCAGCCATATTCTCTAAGCAGTTCACTTAAGCCCAGCGTTGTCTGGTCATATACCTCTTTTACGTTTCCTGAGGCAATTAAAGAAGGATTCATCCAGCGGTTGCGGTCGTAAAAGTCTGCTTCGTCGGCCCAAAGGGTAGGCGCAAGGTCCCATGGAATACGGTTTTTATTTGTATAGGGCGAAGAAATTACGCCGGCAAACTCTGCAAGCCACGGAAGAATTTCTATTTTCCCATTGAGCTTTGCCATGGTTGGTTTTGCTGTGTCCTTTGCCCTGCCCAGCGGCGAGCAGTAAAAATCGTCAATGTTCAGTTTAACAAGCCGCTGCGACAAAAGCTCTGCCTCCCGCCAGCCTTTTTCCGTTAAAGAATCAATGGCATAGTCTGGGTCGCCGTGGCGGATAATTAATAATTTCAATTTTCATTCACTCATCTCGTTAAATAGTTAAAACAATGCTTGATGTATTGGAGCTTATATCCCCGAACTTCAAGAGGACAGCTCCGCTCCCCGGGAATTTCAAAGTTAAACAGCTTGTCATATCCAATTTCCTTTAAAGCCGACACCACTGTTTCAATGTCAACGGTTCCTCGGCCAAAGGGCATCATGTGCTGGTCACGTTCGCCCTCGTTGTCGGCAATGTGCAAAGCTTTTAAATGTTTTCTCGCTGTTTTTATAAACGCTTCCTGATCGCCGAATTGCGATATGTTCAAATGACCGGTATCTAAACAAATTCCTAAGCTTTCGCTGCCGAGCTTATTGATGTACCAAAGAAGTTCATCGGCATTTTCGCAAAACTCCCGCAAATTTTCTAAACAAATAACCAAATCCTTACCCTTTAAATAATCGGTAAGCTGGCGGAGAACCGCGGCGTTCCTTTCTCGCTTTTCCTCTAATGAAAAGTTGCTGTCATACATGCCGTCGCAGTGCAAAACCGCGCTTTTAATACCAATTGCTTCAAACAAGTCGAGCCAGTTTTTCAGCGTTTCAACAACCGGCTTGCTTTCGTCACAAAGCCGGATTGTTAAAAACAAATGCCCCTGCAAAACCGACACATTGTGTGCGTCGCAAAACGCTTTAAATTTTGTTCCGGTTATCTTTGCATCCCCGCGGCCCAAAAGCACTGCCGCGTGCTCGTCTGAGAGCTCACAGTAAGAATATCCGTTCTTTTCAAACTCTAAAATGGCGTCCTCCGGCGATAAGTCCATGTAGTAGCTCGACCACATACTGAGTTTCATAATGAATCACCTCAAAATTTATTTTTATTGACAGTTAATATTATAGATGATATAATACAAAAAAGTCAATTCGATTTATTACTTAAAATTTATAAAAAAGTCGCAGGTGATGAACATGTTTATCAGAACAACGCACCCGGATATGTCGGACCAAACGACCTTTGACGAAAATATGTTTGTTGTTTCAAGTGGATATTATAATTTAAAAACAAAAAACCTATCCTGTACCCGGCCAAACGGGAGAAGCGACTATTTTCTTTACTATGTGTTAAAAGGTAAAAGCCGCTATGTTATGAACGGTGAGGAATGCTTTGCCGAAGCCGGCGACGTGGTTTTTTATAATATTTACGATTCACAAAGCTATTCCCATTTGTGTCAGTATCACTCCCAAATTTATTGGGCACATTTTAACGGCCTTGAAGCGGCTCCCTTTCTACAGGAACTAAAACTGACAAAAAGCATGAAAATTCACACGGAGGCAAATATCAGCATTTATTTCGAAAACATTCTAAATGAACTCACCTTTAAAAAGAAACTTTATTTTGGCGCCGCAGCAAACAATTTGGCTTCCATTTTAATTGCAATTTCAAGGGCATTGGAGAAGAAAACAGAGGGAGAAGCAAAATTCGATTATGTCATTTCCCTTATGCACAGTTTAGAAAACAATAAAATGACGCTTATGGAATATGCCAGTCTCTGCGGCTTAAGCAAATCGCAGTTTATCCGGAGCTTTACCGATTATACGGGAATGACGCCCATGCGGTATAAAAACAATATTATTATAAAAGATGCGCAGTGGTACTTATTAAATACCGACCTTGCAATTAACGAAATTGCCGCCATGCTCAAATTTGACAATGTCTATTATTTTTCAAATATGTTTAAAAAACACACGGGGCTTTCTCCAAGACAATTCCGGGAAAAAGCCACGTTTTAATTCTTTATTTTTTCCGTTTTTTCACCAGCTGCCGCAGTGCCTCAGAGCCTGCGGCACGCTGTTTTTCCAAATAGTTTTTCAGGTTTTCCTGTAAGGAAATATCAGAATGGAACGCCAACAAGAACCTCGGTTTTATCATTCTGCTTTCCGCCCCCTGTTTTATTTGCCTTTTCAGTTCTTCATAGCGGACTAAAATTTCGTTTTCGTCTGCAAATTTCTTGATTTTGCTCACAACACGGAAAGAATAGCACAAATCAATTGCAAATATGCCATAAAACATGCCAATGACAAAGGAAAACGCCAGATTTTGTGAAAACCAGTTTAATGCAGAAAGAATATGGGGGTGAACAAAAAAGTAGTAAACCGCTCCCAAAACTGCCCAGAAAAAGGAGTAAAGCGGGCAGATAATGCCTTGAAAATTACCCCAATTATTGGTATAGTCCCAAAGTTTGACGTGCATTCTTTTAATAAAGATAACACCTGCAATATACTCAATCAGCGTCATACACGCGGCCATAACCACAAACAAAACAAGTTTGGCGGCCGTTTGGTTTTGCATCACGATATACGGCTCTAAGCCGGCCAGGAGGTACAATGCACAAAGCCCGAACCCATAAAGGGGAAGACAGGGCCCTGCTAAAAATCCGGGGTTAATCCAGTGGTTTTTGCCCTCCTTGGTAAAAAAGTGACGGAACAAAACCTCAAGTCCCCAGCCAATGACACAGCCAATAGAGAATAAAAAGGCAAGAATTAAAAACTTGTTCATACCATACACCACCAGAAAAAAGATTATTTTATCCATTTTATCACAAGAATGGCAAAAATGCAATTTCTTTTTGCAATAATCTGCCTGCTTCCGCACAATGCGACAGCGCCCGACATATAATGTTGTGAGATGGAATGAAAAGCATCTTAAAATTTTTATTGGAGGTATTTTTTATGTGTGGAATCTGTAACATTGTTAGGTGCATAACAGGCAGAAGAAACGGCTGCGGCTGTGGGTGCAGAACATATGAAAATGAATGTGACCGCCGCGCAACCTGGAGAGAGCCTCGCATGAAGATTCATTGTGCAAGCGGCTTGGGAACCGAAGCAGCACATCCGTGCGGAATGGATGACGACTGGGACTGCGGATGTAACCACAAGCATGACTGCGACTGTGAGCATAAACGCCCCTGCGGTTGTGAACACAAGCGGCCCTGCGACGGCAGACGTGACTGGGACCGCGATTTTGATTGCTAGTTAAAAAACTAAAGGAAAAACAGACCCTGACTGCAGGGTCTGTTTTTTTTGTTATTATGCAAGAATGTCATTTTACAGTAATACTTTTATTATATGGTTTTGTTAATGGGACCATTTTATCAAAAGAATTCCATATTAATACTTTAATATCTGTAATATTTTTCGATTCAATGGTAAATGTTAATTCCGTTTTTTCACCAGCGGCTAATTGAATATTACTTTCGCTAATATCGATTAGTTGACCATCAAAATACATTGGAACAAATACCGAACCAACTGTTGGTTGCAAAGCTGAAATAGTTATAATTACATGATCGTCTACAGCCCTAACTTCATCAATTACACTGAAACATTCTGAAGAATCACTTTTTATGAAAGTAATTGTATAAGTATTGTCTAATGTATCTGTTACACCTGTTCTGCTTAATTCAATCGTAGTAATATCCTCAGTTAAATCTATCTTTGTTTTAACATTATTAATCATTAATTTAGATGAATTGCACGTTAATGTCCCGCCGCTGAAGGTTGGTGTTAATCCAATGGAAGCTGCCTCTATCGGTACATAAATTTTATAGCTGTTTTCAAGCGGATTAAATGTGTTGAACCATGCACCAATATCTGATTTTAGCTCTTTAATTTTAGCATGAGCGGTAACTTTAACTGATTTGGTATCTATAACACCGCTTCCATCTGCTGCTGTTGCAGTGATATCAACCTTACCGTTTTTTAACGCTGTTAAATAACCTGTTTGTGAAATGGTCGCGACAGTTTCGTCGTTTACAGACCAAATTATATTTTTATTTTGTGCAAAATCCGGTGTGACTGTAACCGAATATTGTGCGGAGTCTATAATATTATCGTCTCCTTCAATTTTAATTGCATCTACTTCACGTGGTATAATTTCTATATTGAATGCCGTTTTTTCGGAAATAGGATAAACTGAGCCGGTATCAGTATAAATTTCAGCAGATTTTATATCAACACGTTTTATACTGGGGGCTGTTTGCTCCGATACTTGGAATTCCATTGAAAATGGAACATAAGTTTTGCCTGGCAGAGTATTTGCAGTATCGGTGCTATATTGACAAACAACCGTTGAAACAGACATGCCGTCCATTGTTTTTGTTTCATTGACTGATGCATATTTAAACCCAATTGGCTGCACTGAATTTAACTTAAAACCTAAAGGGTATTGAATTTCGAAAAGAGCAGCGTTTGCAGCTGTGTTAGCCATATAATACAGATTACATGTGAATATGTCGCCAACACGGGCTGTTTCAGAGCCAATGATTTTTGCTTGCTCATTGTCAAATGAAACGGGAATACTGGTGCTCGCATACGGCTCAACTGCTGTTCCTGTTCCGGTCGTAAAGCTTATAGTACTTTGGTTCAAATAAAAAGCGGGACGGATACCACAGGTACCTTTATATGCGTTGTATATGTTTATAGATCCGTTTTTATCAATATATCGAACATCGCAGCCAAAACCATCTGCTTTTGGGGTTCGTAGCCAAGAATACCATGTTTGATCGGCAGAAAGTTCGGTATTTTTATAATCGCTGTTCTCCACACATTGTTCGGTGGGAATACCGATATAATAGTTATTTCCTAAGGTTTCGCTGTTGCGGTAAACTGCATTGATTTGCTTTACATCAGGTAAAAATATTTTGTCTGTTACTTTTTCAGAACAGCAAGTGTCATAATTTTGAACCACATCAGATATATTATCATTATATTTATGATAATTGTCGTTTAGAATATTACCTGCAATTGACATATCATAACCATTTAAAATTGTTTTTTGAGTAACTTCTTTAATGGCTTTCATTTCCATCTCAGTAAAGCCAGTCAAAAAACCTGCCTCATTGTCATAACTGTTGTAACTTAGATAAATTCTGTCAGATTCCGGGGCATTGCCGCATGGCCAAGTAATATCTCCAGGAGATTTATCAGAATTTAACCAGGTGCGTATATTTGAATCTGCCCAGTAATCTGAACCGTAATAAATACGGTAATAGCCTTCTTCATTTGAATAATGATAACCTTTACGATGTGACCCTAAAGACATGCTGCCTGCTGAGTCAAATGCTTTCAGGCAGAGTATCTTGTCACTGAGCATCAATGGACCGTTCTCGTCAATATCAACACAGCGCCATAGAATCGGATCTTCATAATAGGTGCCTAATTGCACATAATCGCCGATATTTAATTTTGCTGTTATTTTGTCATAAACGGCAGTCACTGTCGTGGCACTGCTAATGTCAGATGAGACACTCCATCTACTGACAAATCCATTTTTTTTAGGAGGAGATGGAAAATCTGCAGGTGTCAACGTTTGACCGACAAATTTTGTTATCGTGTCAATAATAACACCGTTTGCATTAAAGATTACATCAAATGTTTCAGCTTCACCAATGAAATACGGATCGTTTGCCGATCCCTGTCCGGATATGACTATGGTTGTAATTTCGTCAAAATAAAACGCAGGCCGTATGCCACTTGAGGCATATGTATTAGCCCCGTCGCCCTCGACAGCTCCCACTTGACCATCGGAACTAACAAAACGCATACTATCACCATGATTAAATGCCTTAGGAGTTCTTAGCCATGATCCATATTTTTGACCAGCTTTTAATGGATTACTTTTGTCATCGTTGTTTTTAACACATTGGTTTGTGAGCGTTCCGATGTAATAGTTTTCGCCTAAGACATCGCTGTTATTATATACAGCAGAGATTTGCTTCACGTCTAACAAAAACATTTTATCGGCAATATTTTCAGAATATGCATGTTCATAATTTGCGAGCACTTTTGATATATCAGCTTTAGGGGTATGGCAAGTTCCGGCCATTGAGAAATTGTCTTTTGCATATTCAAATCCATATAAGATAGATTTTTGTGTAACTGTTTTCATAGCATTTAATTCAGTTTGTGAAAAGCCTGTTAAAAAGCCAGCTTCATCGGCATAGGCATTATAACCTGATTCAATATTTTCTTTTGCAGGCGGATTTCCGCACAGCCAGGTGACCGCTCCTGCCGGTTCATTAGAATTCAACCACGAACGTATATTAGAATCGCCCCAATAATTTGAACCGTTTTCTTTACGCCACATAGCGTTGTCATAACCTCTGCCGTGGGATCCGGTTGTTACGCTTCCTGGTACGTCAAATGGCTTGAGACACAAAATTTTGTCGCTGAGCATCAGCGGGCCGTTTTCATCAATATCTACACAGCGCCAAAGTATCCGTTCGCCATAATAGGAACCCATTTCAATGTAGTCGCCAATTTTAATGTTTCCCCAGGCATTTGCATATATTGGCGCAGACCCAAGCAGTGAAATTATCAGTGCAAATGACGCAAACAAGCTGATTAATTTTCTTTTCATTTGTCATCATCCTCCATTATTCGACGAAAATTGCGTTTGCTTACTCGTTGATTATATGATATTAAACATCAAATGTCAAGTATCAATACAAAACATTTTTATTTCACCAGTTTAGCAAACAGGTCTTCAAAAAGCGCGTCGCGGTAAATTTCGAAAACATAGCGGATGAAGTGACGGTTAGGGTCAAAACCATAGTGGTGGTCATATTCTGGGATAGGGCTTGCAATTAAACGGGAACTCATAAAGCGGTTGCTGTCATTCAGCAGCCAGGCCACCGCAGTTACGTCCCATATCACCCGGGACCAAACGCGGCCTTTTGCATACCGCTCGGCGGCTTCAACTACCGTTTCCGTAAGATATGAGCACAGTGCGTTCTTGCCGTCAATCCAATAGCGAAGTTCAGCCTCTGAAAGATAAAATTTATCAACAACTCCCATACAGGGAAGCTGAACCAGAGGAACGCCGCAGCCAAAAACAACACGGGCCGCAGCCACGTCCTGAGCCATGTTAAACTCGTTGGAATTGCCAAAATCCAAAGCGTGGCCGCCCAGCCAGACAACAACTATGTTTTCCTTAATTTCAGGGGAAATTAATAGGGCAGAAGCGACATTCGTAATTGCACCGATTGCCACAACATAGAGCGGATTCTGCGGCGAATAACCAGTGGCTCTTAACGCCAAATCCTGTGCTGCCGGTGAATGAACCGGGGTATGTTCGTCCTGCAGATATTTACGGGAACCCTTTAACACGCAACCGTCAGGCAGTGCGGCGCCTGCAAGTTTTATAATTTTTAAAATTTCATCATAGCTTTTTTCCATGCCGTCTTCCGGCGAAGTTGAGTTTTCATTAAAAAATGGCGCGGCATAAACTGCTTTTACCGCAAGCTTTTCCGGCGACTTTAAAAGGTATGCCAGAGCAAACTGGTCGTCTACCTCGTTATATGCGTCAGTGTCTAATACCACGTCAATATTATTTTGCGGAACCTCTAAATTTTTTACATACTGTTCAAACGTCATTGTTCTGCTCCTTTTCTTTTTTTTTCATTATATAGTAAATAATTTCAGAAGTAAATAGATAAAATAACGATTTTTTGGAGATAACAAATATATATTGCAAGACTTGAAAAGGCGGGCATAAAAAATGAAAAAGCTTTTAATTTGTGTGTTGGCCCTTCTTTTTCCAGCTGCCTGTTTGGGATGTTCGGCAGAGAAAACGGAAAAAACTGTGAAAATCGGCGTGTTTGAGCCTGCTTCCGGCGATAATGGCGCAGGGGGCAAACAGGAAACGCTGGGAATTTTATATGCCAACAGCCAGACAAAAACCGTTGAAATTGGCGGAGAACCATATCGTGTGGAGCTGGAAACCGTGGATAACGAGTCTGCAACAGACAAAGCGCCTACTGCGGCGCAGAATTTATTGAGCAGGGGTGTTTCGGTGGTGTTGGGGTCTTATGGCTCAGGCGTGTCCATTGCGGCGGCCGATATTTTTGCAAGAGGCGGCGTTCCGGCAATCGGTATTTCTTGCACCAATCCCCAGGTGACGGCGGGGAACGAAACTTATTTCAGAATTTGCTTTTTAGACCCCTTTCAGGGAACGGTGCTGGCAAATTTTGCCCGGGACTATTTAAAAGCAGAAAAAGCATATTGCCTATCAAAACTGGGGGATGACTATTCAGGCGGTCTGGTAAACTATTTTGTTGATGCTTTTCAGAAAGCCGGCGGAGAAGTGGTTTCAGAGGCCTTTCAGGAGGGTAACAGCGACTTTACCTCCTACATCACAAAAGCGAAAAATGAATGCGCCGACATTTTTTATGCCCCGGTTTCCACAGAGGCCGCGGCGCTGCTTGTAGATCAGGCCTCCTCCCAGGGATTAGCGGTTCCCATCTTGGCCGGCGATACCTGGGACAGCAACGTTATTTTAAATGCGGCCAAAGGCAAAAACGTTCAAATATATGTAACTACCTTTTATCAGGAGGGTGCAAACCCGGAGTTTGACGCAGGGGTGAAAGCGTGGATGCAGTCTGACCCCAGGTATATAAAAAACAACGGCGGAGATGTTGGCCTTGCCGCCATGACAGCAATGGGCTATGATGCATATTATGTTGCGCTGGAGGCTATGAAAAAAGCAGACTCAATCAAGCCCGGCGATATTTTAAACGCACTGGGAACAGTGGAGTATGAAGGGGTTTCGGGCAGTATTGCCTTTGATGAAAACGGCGACGCAATTCGGGACAGGGCATATGTGAAAACAGCGGATACTGTGTCCGGAAACTGGAAATTTGTTGCCGAACAGACGGTAAGATAAGTGAAATGGGAGGCCGCGTATGAGAGGTGTCACACAAAATTTGCCGTATTTTTTCGCCGGAATATCAGTGGGGGGCCAATATGCGCTCATTGCCATTGGCTACACCATGGTATATGGCATTTTAAGGCTGATTAATTTCGCCCACGGCGACGTGTTCATGGCGTCTGGCCTGATGATGGTTTATGCTGCATCCGTTCTGCCCATGTGGATTGCGATGCCGCTGGTGGCCGCCGCCACGGTGGTTTTGGGATTTTTGATTGAAAAGGCCGCTTACCGGCCGCTTAGGTCAGCGCCCCGTATGTCCGTTATGATTTCGGCAATCGGTGTCAGCTACTTGCTGCAAAATGTCGCGCTTTACGCAACTGGCGGACTGAACCAAACCTATCCGGCGATTCCCTGGGTCAGCGACACCATATCGGTTTTCGGGGTTGTAACAAAGCGGGTGACAGTTATCACGCCTGTGCTGACCGCTTTGCTGACTGCAGGGCTGATGCTTTTAATCCACCGCACCAAAACCGGAATTGCCATGCGCGCCGTGTCAAAGGATTTTGAAACGGCGCAGTTGATGGGAATTAAAATTAATTCCGTAATCAGCGCCGCGTTTGTAATTGGCTCATTTCTTGCGGCGGTGGGTAGCATGCTCTATTTTTCAAACTACAACGGAATTGTGCCGACGTCGGGCGCCATGCCCGGCTTAAAGGCCTTTGTTGCGGCTGTGTTCGGCGGGATTGGTTCCATTCCCGGTGCGGTAATCGGCGGATTTGTCATCGGCATTTGTGAAAACATTATGAAGGGACTGGGGTGGACGGTTTTTTCAGACGCATTTACCTTTGCGCTGTTAATTGCGGTTCTTACCATAAAGCCCACAGGACTGTTCGGCGAAAAATTAGCAGAAAAGGTGTAAGCGAGGAGGGCTGGCATGAGCAAAAAAAACAATTTTATTTTATCGGGCTTGCTCATTGCGGCGCTGTTAATCGGAATTTATGTGCTGGAGCAAATTTTGCCGCCAACAGAAATGGTATTTGTGGTTTTACAAAAAGGAGCAATTTACGCCCTGGTTGCAGTTTCTATGAATCTGTTAAACGGTTTTGCAGGGCTTTTTTCGTTGGGTCAGGCAGGATTTATGCTTATCGGCGCATACACTTATGCAATCTTTACCATCCCTGAGGTGCTAAAGCCATCCGTTTACCTTTATTTTGGCGGCGGGGCAATTCATTTTACGCTGCCGGTGCTGGCAGCCATTGTTCTTGCCGGACTTGCGGCGGCTTTTTTTGCATATCTCATCGGCCTGCCGGTTTTGCGCCTCAAAAGCGACTATTTGGCAATTGCCACCTTAGGATTTGCAGAAATTATTCGGGCTGTGTTTCAATGGGATGCGCTTGGGCCGGTGACCAACGGTTCCAATCTGCTCAGAAAATTTCAAACGTATGACTCCACACTGTTTCCATTTGTTGTTTCCGGCACTTGCATTGCGGTGATTGTGCTGTTTATCCGCTCCACATACGGGCGTGCGCTTTGCGCTATCCGCGACGACGAAACAGCGGCAGAAGCAATGGGAATTCATCTTGCCCGGCACAAGCGGCTGGCGTTTTGCATCAGTTCCTTTTTTGCAGGCATATCCGGCGCACTGCTTGCAATGTTTCAAATGACGGTGCAGGCCTCAGCCTTTAAGGCAGCCATGACTTATGAGATTTTGCTAATTGTTGTAATCGGCGGAATTGGTTCTGTCACGGGCAGCTGTTTAAGCGCGTTTTTGTTTGTGGCGGCGAATGAGTGGTGGCTGCGGTTTTTAGACACGGAACAATATATCGGCAGCTTTCAAATTCCGCTGCTCAGGCCGGGGTTTCGCAGAGTGGTATTCTCTGTTTTGGTCATGTTAGTGGTTCTGTTTTTTCAAAAGGGGATTATGGGCAGAAAGGAATTTTCCATATCGCGGTTTGCAGGCAGGCTGAAACGCATCTCTTATAAAAATAAGGAGGCAAAACCATGAATCTGCTCTCTTTAAACGACGTCACCATGCAGTTCGGCGGCGTGGTTGCGGTGAATAACCTGTCCCTTACGGTTAAAAAAGGTGAAATTGTGTCGCTCATTGGTCCGAACGGAGCAGGAAAATCCACTGTGTTTAACGTAATTACCGGCGTATATGCGCCTACCAACGGCGTGGTTTCGTTTGACGGTGAAAAAATGATTGAGAATTATCCAAAGGGAAAAATGAAGCGGCTTTATGCAGGCGAAAACAGAGAGAAATATACGAAAACAATGTTAAAACGGCCGGACGAAATTACAAAGCTGGGCATTGCCCGCACCTTTCAAAACATTCGCCTGTTTCGCTCTATGACTGTGTTTGAAAATGTGCTTACGGCAATGCACGTGAGAAGAACAAGCAATGTATTCTCCGCCGTGTTTCGGATAAACCATAAAGAAGAAACAGACATGCGGGAAAAGAGCGCCGCGCTTTTAAAAAGTATTGGCTTGGAACAGCTTCAAAACATGCCGGCATCTTCACTTTCTTATGGCAAGCAGCGGCAGCTGGAAATTGTTCGTGCACTGGCAACAGGCCCAAAGCTTTTGCTGCTGGACGAGCCGGCTGCGGGAATGAATCCACAGGAATCGGAAGAATTGGCGGAATTTATTTTAAAAATCTGCAGCCGCTATGAGCTGACAATTTTGCTGATTGAGCACCATATGGACATGGTGATGGGAATTTCCGACAAAATATATGTGGTAGATTTCGGAAAGCTCTTAGCCAGCGGCACACCGGAGGAGATTCAGCAAAACCAGGCCGTGATTGACGCCTATTTGGGAGGGGCAGAGGATGGGTGACCTTTTGACAATTGAAAACCTCACTGTAACCTACGGCGGCATTGAGGCGGTGAAAAACGTGTCGCTCTCTGTTCCGGAAGGGGAAATTGTAACGCTGGTGGGAGCAAACGGAGCCGGCAAAAGCACAGTTTTAAAATCCGCCGCAGGTTTGGTAAAACCAAAAAGCGGCTGTATTTTTTTTAAGGGGCAAAACATTGCGGCCAAACCGCCCCATGAAATCGTGAAACAGGGAATTGCACTGGTGCCGGAGGGCAGGAGGGTGTTTGCCAACCTCACTGTGAAAGAAAATTTAAAAATCGGCGCATATCTAAGAAAAGACGATTTAAAAGAAAGTATGCAGCACATCTATTCGCTTTTCCCAAGGCTGAAAGAGCGCAGGTGGCAGCTTTCCGGCACGCTGTCCGGCGGCGAACAGCAAATGCTGGCACTTGGCCGCGCCCTGATGAGCCGGCCGGAGCTGATTATGATGGATGAGCCATCTTTAGGGCTTGCCCCATTGATTGTAAAAGATATTTTTGATATAATAAAAGAAATCCGCAATGAGGGCATCACCGTTCTTTTAATTGAACAGAACGCAAATCTGGCGCTTTCCTGCGCCGACACGGCTTATGTTTTAGAAACCGGAAGGCTGGTAAAAAAGGGAACGGGGAAAGCGCTTCTGCGGGACGAAAGTGTGAAAGAGGCCTATTTGGGCAAGGCACGACAGCAAAAAAGGAGTAATAAAAATGGAACATGACAACATAAAAGATATTTACACATCACCTGAACGCTATTCAGGGAAGCAGGTTACCATCTGCGGCTGGATAAAAAACAACCGGGTCGGAAAAGCCCTTGGATTTATCGACCTAAACGACGGAAGCTGTTTTCGTGGAATTCAGGTAGTGCTTGAGAGGGAAAGCATTTTAAATTACGATGAAATCAGCAAGCAGAACATTGGCGCGGCGATCGTTGTTTCAGGAAAAATTGAATTAACGCCCAATATGAAACAGCCCTTTGAGCTGAAGGCGGAAACCGTTCACATTGAAGGCGCGTCTACGCCGGACTTTCCCCTGCAAAACAAACGCCACACGCCGGAGTTTTTGCGGGAGCAGGCATATTTAAGGCCGCGGACAAACCTTTTTCGGGCGGTTTTTCGTGTTAGAAGCGAGGCGGCGTTTGCCATTCATCAGTTTTTTCACGGCAGGGGCTTTGTTTATGTTCACACCCCGCTGATTACCGGGTCGGACTGCGAGGGCGCCGGAGAGATGTTCCGTGTTACCACTTTGGATTTGGAAACCCCGCCGAAAACAGTGGACGGACAGATTGACTGGAAGCAGGACTTTTTTGGAAAAAGCACAAATTTAACTGTATCAGGTCAGCTGGAGGGGGAAACCTTTGCCCTGGCCTTTGGAAAAATTTATACCTTTGGCCCTACTTTCCGAGCTGAAAACTCCAATACAACCCGCCATGCCGCGGAGTTTTGGATGATTGAGCCGGAAATTGCCTTTGCAGATTTAAACGACAACATGAACCTTGCCTGGGACATGATTCAGTATATTATTCAATACGTGTTAAAGCACTGCCCGCAGGAGATTGAATTTTTTAATCAGTTTGTTGATAAGGGGCTAAAGGAGCGGCTTTGCGCGCTGGCGGCCAGCGACTATGAAAAAATTACTTACACTGAGGCGGTTTCGCTTTTAAAAAGCAGCAATGCAGCGTTTCAATATCCCGTGGAGTGGGGAAGCGACCTGCAAACCGAGCACGAACGGTTTTTAACCGAGCAGATTTTTAAAAAGCCGGTTTTTGTGGTGGATTATCCAAAAGAAATTAAGTCCTTTTATATGCGGTTAAACAACGACGGGAAAACCGTTGCGGCAATGGATTTGTTAGTGCCCGGTGTGGGGGAAATTATTGGCGGAAGCCAGCGGGAAGAGCGGCTCGACCTGCTTGTTGAGCGCATGAAGGAGCTTTCCCTTGAGGAAAAGGACTATTGGTGGTATTTAAATTTGCGCAGATATGGCGGAACGAAACACGCTGGGTTTGGCTTAGGGTTTGAGCGGATTATTATGTATTTAACCGGCGTGTCAAACATCCGCGACGTAATACCTTACCCCAGAACGGTGAAAAACGCGGAATTTTAGCGGAAAATGATTGTATCGAATAGAAAATTGTGGTAAAATAAAGGATAGAAATAAATTGATAGCGGAGGGGCAACATGTTTGATTTTGTAAGGATTTCCTGCTGCGTGCCAAAGGTCGCAGTGGCCAATACGGAAAAAAACACACGGGATATTATTAAAAAAATAAAGGAAGCAGAGGCAGCAAAATCAAATTTCATTGTGTTTCCCGAACTGTGTATCACCGGTTACACCTGCGGCGACCTGTTTTTTCAGGAAAGGCTTATGTCCGGGGTGAACAAGGCGCTTTTTAAAATCGCATCTGCCACAGAAAACAGTGAAGCTGTTGTGGTTTTGGGCGCACCGCTGAATATTGCCGGCCAGCTTTATAACTGCTCGGTGGTTCTTGCAAAGGGAAAAATTATTGGCATTGTGCCAAAAACCTTTATTCCCAATTACAACGAGTTTTATGAAAAACGGTGGTTCTCCTCAGCGGAAGACTTAACAGAGCCTTACATGAATTCCAAAAACCTGTTTCCCGAAAACGATTACAGCTATGATATTCCCCTGGGCAGCAGCTTAATTTTTGAAACGGAAAACGGCATTAAATTTGGCGCAGAAATTTGTGAAGACCTGTGGATGCCGGTGCCGCCCTGCATTGGGCTGGCGCTGCACGGCGCGGAACTGATTTTTAATTTGTCTGCCAGCAACGAAACCATTGGGAAACGGACTTACCGACGGGATATGGTAAAACAGCAGTCCTCAAAATGCTACTGTGCCTATGCCTATGTTTCCTGCGGGACAGACGAGTCCACCACAGACTTGATTTTTTCAGGCCACAGCCTTGTTGCGGAGAACGGGACCATTACGTTTGAAAATAAAAAGTTTTTGGATACGGATTATGTGCTCACAACCGACGTGGATCTGGGAAAAATTAAAGCTGACCGGTTAAAATATAAAAGCTATAAAGACGCTACCAGTCTATATCAGGGAGATTCAGTAAAATTTGTGAAGCTTCCGGCCGTGACAGAAAGCGACGGAATGTTATATGAGGTGCGAAAACACCCGTTTATTCCGTCAGAGAAAAAAGCAAGAATAGAGCGGTGTTTAAACATTTTTGAAATGCAGACACAGGCGTTAAAAAAACGGCTCGCCATCACAGGGGGCAGGGCGGTTATCGGTGTGTCCGGCGGGCTGGACTCGACGCTGGCACTTTTGGTGACCTCAGCTGCTGTTAAGCAGCTGGGACTTCCGCCCACCAACATATGCGCTGTCACCATGCCGTGTTTCGGAACTACAGACAGAACGTTTCACAACGCGGTGGCGCTGATGGAATCGCTGGGCGTGACCATGAAGAACATCTCTATTAAAGAAGCGTGTATCCAGCATTTTAAAGATATTGGGCACGACATAAACGTTCACGACATTACTTATGAAAATGTGCAGGCCAGGGAGCGCACCCAGGTGCTGATGGATATGTCGAATGAATTTGGCGGAATTGTGGTTGGAACCGGGGACTTGAGTGAGCTTGCGCTGGGCTGGTGCACCTATTGCGGCGACCAGATGAGTATGTACGGCGTAAACGCGGGAGTTCCCAAAACCTTGGTTCGCTGGATGATTAATAGTTTGACGGAAAACAATGTTTTTCCCGAAAGCACAGAAATTTTAAAAGACGTGGCAGACACCCCCATCAGCCCGGAGCTTTTGCCGCCAGATGCAGAGGGTAAAATTGCACAGAAAACAGAAGATGTAGTTGGGCCCTATGAGCTGCACGACTTCTTCTTATACTATGTTTTGCGTTATGGATTTTCACCTGCCAAAATTTATTGCTTGGCTAACAGAGCTTTTGCAGAAATTTATGATAAAGCAACGGTTTTAAAGTGGCTGAAAACCTTTTATAAACGCTTTTTTACACAGCAGTTTAAGCGGAGCTGCATGCCGGACGGCGTGAAAATTGGCAGCGTGTGCCTCTCGCCCAGGGGGGACTGGAGAATGCCCAGCGACGCGGAAAGCACAATTTGGATCAACGAAGTGGAAACATTGGGTGAATAACAAAAAAGAGTTTAGGCACGCATTAAATTTTGCTGGCGGCCTGAACTCTTTTTCTGTATGCAAGGGGCGTTTCGCCGTACGTTTGCCGAAAACGCCGGGCAAAATAAAACTGGTCGCAGAACCCCAGCTCATTGCTGATGCTTTTAATGGAATGGCTGGTTTTGGAAAGCAGAAACTCTGCCCGGGAAAAAATCAACCCGTCGGTATATTTACCAATCGTCATGCCGGTTTCTGCTTTGAATTCTTTTGTGAGCTTGCTTTCCGAAATAAACAGGCTGGCGGCAATGTCGGCGGCTTTCAGCTGAATAGAAAGGTTGCGGCTGATAAATTTCGTGGCCTTCAGAACCTCAGGCGAATAGTTGTCGCCGGAAAAACCGCGAATTTGATACTGGTCGATAAAACGGGTGAGCGCATATTCTATATATGCTTTCATTTTCAAACCGTATAAAAAGTCTTTCGACTGATAATAAAACAAAATCTTGTCTATCGTTTCCGGGCTTATGGGGAAGCTGGCAAAGGAACGGGCAGCCCCAAAAAAGTTCTGACCGCCGGGTTCTGTCACATTCACATGGAAAAACAGCTGGCTTAAGGAGGTTTCGCACCAATAGTCATAAGTCAGCCCGGCGGGTAGAAAATAGCAGTTGCCTGCGGATAGTTTTATAAATTCGTTTTTACTTTTTGCATAACCCTCACCGTTTAAAATAAAATAAATTCTAGAAAACGGGGAGCAGACATTCTCAGCATGCCAGTCGGTGGAAAGCTTGGCATATCCGTTGTCGGCTATGGTGATGCTTAAGTCGTTAAAAAGTTTTGCGACCTGTGTGTTCTTTTTGATATTCATGTCAAAAACTCCATATTTTAAACGGAAAAATATATTGGAAAAACATATATACCATGTTATAATGCCCTTGAAAGTCCATAAAAACAATATATCATATTTCAAAGAAAATTTCAATGAAAAATGAGGGTAAAGGAGAGAATTTTTATGTCAAGCTATGTAACAAGAAAAACACCGGGCGACACGGCGTGGTTCACGCACGACCGTTTCGGCATGTTTATCCATTTTGGATTGTATGCAATGCCGGCCCGCCACGAGTGGATTAAAATGCGGGAAATGATTACGGAAGAGCACTATGACAAGTATTTTAAGTATTTTAACCCCGACATGTACGACCCGAAAGAGTGGGCGCGCCAGGCAAAGGCGGCCGGAATGAAATATGTGGTGCTAACCACAAAACACCACGAAGGATTTTGCCTGTTTGACTCAAAGTTTACGGATTACAAATCCACAAATACGCCGTTTGGACGCGACATTGTCCGCGAATATGTAGAAGCGTTCCGTGCAGAGGGGCTGCACATTGGTTTTTATTACTCTCTAATCGACTGGCATCACCCGGAATTTCCAATTGACATGATTCACCCCAGAAGGGAGGATGCAAATGCGGAGGAATTAAGCCGCGGCAGGGACGTACATAAATATGCGGAATATATGCGGAATCAGGTGACAGAGCTGTTAACAAACTATGGGAAAATAGATGTGCTGTGGTTCGATTTTTCATACTCCAACCATGAAGTTCCTGAAAAGTCCCCCTGGATGAAAGGTAAGGGCAAAGATGACTGGGAGGCGGAGAAACTAATTCAAACTGCAAGAGAATTGCAGCCGGGAATTATTATTGACAACCGCACTGAAATTGAACAGGACTTGTGGACACCGGAGCAGTATCAGCCTCTTTCCTGGGTCCGCCATGCAGAAACCGGTGAGCTTGTTACGTGGGAAGCCTGCCAGACTTTTTCCGGCTCCTGGGGATATTTTCGTGACGAAATGACATGGAAATCGCCTGAAATGCTTGTTCAAATGCTGATTAACACTGTATCAATCGGCGGAAACCTGCTGATGAATGTGGGACCAACCGCAAGAGGCTATCTTGATTACCGGGCGGAAAACGCGCTGAAGGTGTATGCGGACTGGATGAAATATCATTCCCGTTCTATTTACGGCTGCACCATGGCGGAACCGGAATTTCAAGAACCGCGGGGATGCCGTCTTACACAGTCTGTTGACGGAAAACGGCTTTATATCCACCTTTGTGAATATCCATATAAATTTTTAGAGCTTCCCGGATATGCCGGAAAAGTGGACTATGCACAGCTGCTAAACGATGGAAGCGAGCTGAAAATGACGGAGAACGAAGTGCAGCATTTCAGCGAGGGCAGAAGCAAATCAGACGACCTTTTGGTAATTGAGCTGCCTGAGGTGAAGCCTCCGGTTATCGTGCCTGTAATTGAGCTCTTCTTAAAATAATTTTTTAAAGAAAATGCGGTAGTTTTTATTTCCGCATTTCTTTTTTTTGCTTACATAAATTTATGAAAATGCAAGAAAATAACGGTATGTATGTAACGCACTTGTCAAAATAAGTAAAATTAACTTGAATCACACTTTTTTATGTGGTATAATTGTCCTTAAAAAAAGAAACAGCAGGAGGTAAAATATGGAGAGGTCGAGTTGGAGCTCAAGGTCTACATTTATTCTGGCCGCGGTGGGGTCAGCCGTAGGGCTTGGCAATGCGTGGCGTTTTCCGGGATTGGTGGCCAAGCACGGAGGGGGCGCGTTTTTATTTGTATATCTGATTGCAATGGTGTGTTTAGGGATACCGCTGCTCATGATGGAAATTTCCATCGGCAGAAAAATGCGTTCCGGCGCGCCGGGAGCACTGCGGGGCATTAACAAAAAGGCAGAATGGATTGGCTGGGCCGCGACCAGCAATGCATTTATCATAGCGTGCTACTACGCAGTGGTTTTCGCCTGGGTAATTTTAATGGTATTTATGAGCTATAAGTTTGCCGCGTTTACAAATCTGCCGGATATGTCGGAACGGCTGAACGCCGCGAAAAACCTTTGGGCTCAGACAATTCAGACCACTGGAACGGTAACCGGCTGGTCTACCATTTCAATTCCGGTTATAATTTGTCTTCTAATTGCATGGGGCCTGATTTATTACTGTATCAGAAACAGCGCCCACAGCGTTGGCAAGGTAATAAAATATATTGTATTCATGCCCATTATTATTTTAGTGATTATGGCAATTAAGGGTCTGTCCATGGACGGGGCAATGGAAGGCATAAAACGTTTGTTTATCCCCGATTTCAATGCGCTTACTTCGCCGGGGATATGGGTAGATGCCTTTGGCCAGGTATTTTACAGCATGTCTGTTATGATGGCGATTATGTTCGCATATGGTTCCTATTTGAGTGATGACTCCAACATTGCTGTAGACGGCCTGATTATTGCGTTTTCCGACATTGCAGTCAGCCTGCTGGCGGGCGTGGTAATGTTTTCTACCATGGGCGGCACCGGCATGTTGGATAACATGTCTGCTTCTGGCGTTTCCACAGCGTTTATGATTTATCCCCAGACAATTGTCAGCTTAACAAATGTTGGTTGGTTTAACGCACTATTTGGCGTGTTGTTCTATTTATGCCTGGTTACCCTGGCAATCGACTCCGCGTTCTCCATTGTGGAAGGTGTTTCGTCGGCCATATCAGATAAGTTTGGCTTTCAATTGAAAAAAACCACAATCGGAGTTTGCATTGCGGCTGGAATTATCTCGCTGGTGTTCACAACGGGTGCCGGAATGGCTTATGTCGATATTGTTGACAACTGGACAAATCAGTATAACATGGTGATTGTCGGCGTTTTGGAATGTATTGCTGTGGGATATATGTTTAAAACATCTAAGGTTTTGCACGAAGTGAACAGGAACACAGGCAAAATTAAAATGCCATCCTGGTGGTTTAACGCGGCAATTAAAGTGATTGCACCCCTGCTTTTAACCATCTTGGTGTGCTGGAATTTGGGTTCGCTGTTTACAAGCGGCGGAATTTACGGCGCGGCAGACGGCTATACTCTGGCCTCAAACATCTGGGCAGGCTGGATTATTACAATTCTAGCGTTTTTAAGCGGCGCAATTGTGCGCATCATTGTAAAGCGGAACAAAAAGTTTCGGGAGCGGGAAGAAAACTTTAAGGCATGGGAAGATTAAGAAAAAGCACCTTAACATTCATTGTTAAGGTGCTTTTTCTTTCTTTTTATATTTGTAAGAAAAGGTTGAAATCAAAAAAAATATGTGCTATAATTAATAAATAAGATAAAAGCCTGAAGTTGTGTAAATAAATCGTATGGGTTTTCGGTCAGGAGCGTTATAAAATGTATAGAGACATACCCTTTTCACCGCCCGATATAACGGATTTGGAAATTTCAAATGTGATAGATGTTTTAAGAAGCGGTTGGATAACCACCGGGGCACAGACAAAATTGTTTGAAAAGAAATTAGCTGAATCTTGCACGACTGAAAAAGCGGTGTGCCTAAACTCCGCCACGGCCTGCATGGAACTGGTTCTGCGCATGTTTGGAATTGGACCGGGGGACGAGGTTATCACCTGCAGCTATACATATACTGCAAGCGCAAGCGTGGCCTGTCATGTGGGTGCAAAGCTTGTTTTAGTAGATGCACAGACAGATGATTTTCATATGGATTATGACAAGCTGGCCGAAGCCATTACAGAAAATACAAAAGCCATAATCCCCATTGATATTGCAGGCATACCATGCGACTACGACAGAATCTATGAAATTGTAAATTCTAAAAAACAGTTGTTTCATGCAAAAAATCAATATCAGGAGGCTCTTGGCAGAATTTTGGTGCTGGCAGATTCCGCACATGGTTTCGGCGCGTCTTATAAGGGCAAAAAAAGCGGCGCTGTGGCCGATTTTACCTGTTTTTCCTTTCATGCGGTGAAAAACATTACCACCGGCGAGGGCGGGGCGATTACCTGGAGACCGGACATTGGATTAGACAGTGGCGATATTTATAAACAGTTTATGCTTCTGTCCCTGCACGGACAGTCGAAAGACGCGTGGGCGAAACTTAAACCAAGCTCATGGGAATATGATGTGATTTTACCCGGCTACAAATGCAATATGACGGACATTTCCGCGGCGATTGGATTGGGACAGCTTGAGCGCTATGATGGCCTATTAAAAAAACGCAAAAAGCTGATACAGGCATACAATGACAATCTGCCGCAGGATAAAATTACCGTTTTGCAGCATGACACAGAAAACCAAAGTTCCAGCGGTCATTTATACCTGACGCGGCTTAAGGGTAAAAATTTAGATTTCCGGAACCGGTTTATTCAGCAGATGAGTCAGGCAGGTGTAGCATGCAACGTGCACTATAAACCGCTTCCAATGCATACGGCATATAAGCAAATGGGTTTTAACATTCAAGATTTTCCGAACTCCTATGCACTTTTTGAAAATGAAGTGACGCTCCCGTTAAACTCGAAAATGACGGTTGAAGATGTTTGTTACGTTGCAGAACATGTAAGGAGGCTTTTGCTAAGCCTATGAGAATTTTAAAAAAGTTTGGTTGTCTGCCTGAGCAAATGCAGAATTCTGCTGTTTTGGAGTATTACACAGCGCTTCGCAAAAAAATGTTTTGGCTCTTTTTAAAACGCATATTCGACATTGTTGTTTCCGTTCTTTTCATATGCGTTCTTCTGCCGCTGTTTCTTGCTGTTGCGGCCGCAATCAAGCTTGATTCTTTTGGAAAAATTATTTACAAACAGAGCCGCATTACCCAATATGGCAGGAAATTTAAAATTTATAAATTTCGTACAATGGTAGAAAAGGCAGACACCTTGGGCACTTTAGTGACCGTTGGGAACGACCCGCGTATCACCCGGGTTGGAAAAGTTTTAAGAAAATACAGGATAGATGAAATTCCGCAGCTGTTTAACATTTTGTTAGGAGACATGAGCTTTGTGGGAACGCGGCCTGAGGTTGAAAAGTATGTAAATTGTTACACAGACAAAATGATGGCAACGTTGCTTTTGCCTGCAGGCGTAACATCTTCAGCAAGCATTTATTATAAGGATGAGAGCCAGCTTTTGGCCCAGACAGAGAACGTAGATGAAACTTATGTTCAAAAAATTCTGCCGGCAAAAATGAAATATAATCTTCAATATATAGAAAATTTTAGTCTTTGGAACGATTTAAAAATCATGGTAAAGACGGTTTTTGCCGTTTGCGCCAACAAAAAAATAGACTTGCCGGAGAACAGAAAGGCAGATGTAAATGCATAAACTCGTTTCGGTCATCACGCCAACATTCAACTGCGGGGCCTATATTTTAGAAACAATTCGGTCTGTTCAGGCTCAGACTTTTGATAACTGGGAAATGATTATTGCAGACGACTGTTCCGCTGACGATACGAAAGAAATTGTTGGACAGGCCTGCGAAAAAGACCCCAGAATAAAATATGTCCGGCTTAAAACAAATTCCGGTGCAGCCGTCGCAAGAACGGAGGCCATGAAGCTGGCAAAGGGAAATTACATGGCCTTTTTAGACAGCGACGACCTTTGGAAACCGGAAAAGCTGGAAAAGCAGCTTGCGTTTATGGAGGAGAACCGCTATCCGTTTACTGCAACTGCTTATGAAAAGATTGATGAATCTGGCCGCAAGCTGAATAAAATTGTGAACGTTATTGACAGGACAAGCTATAACCGTTTGCTGTTGGATTGTCCTATAGGAAACTCCACAGTGATGTATGATGTGGATAAAATGGGGAAGTTT
Source organism: Congzhengia sp. (assembly GCF_037235575.1). Classification (NCBI taxonomy): domain Bacteria; kingdom Bacillati; phylum Bacillota; class Clostridia; order Eubacteriales; family Oscillospiraceae; genus Congzhengia; species Congzhengia sp. Next base: position 128,467 of record NZ_JAXUNN010000031.1, read on the forward strand.
GAAGTTCCAAACATTAAAAAACGCAATGACGATGCATTGTGGCTTAAAATGTTAAAACAGGAAAAATATATTTATGGTCTGCATGAGGTTTTAATGGAATACCGCGTCCGCCCTAATTCCATTTCCAGCAATAAGCTGTCATTGGTAAAATATCATTGGAAGCTTTACCGCGAAATTGAACATTTGAGCGTATTACGGTCTGCGTTTCACATCGTTGTGTGGGGAGCGCTGAAAATATTTCATATAAAATAGACGATCAAACAGGAAAGTGAGAAGTGATTAGAAATGGAATACCTGAATAAATTATTTCGGAACAGATATCTGCTGTTAATGGATGTTTTGCTATCTGTCCTTGCCTATGCCATTGTGATTATCCTTATGTTTCCGGTTGCGTCATTTGGCGCTTATTTTATTGATAGTCTGCCCTCCATTGCGCTGACAGTTTGCGTCTTTGCTTCCATTCTTTTTATTTTCGACATGTATAATGTATATTGGATGTATGCCAGCATTAAAGAATACTTAAAGCTTTTAACAGCTTGCGTTACGGCATGCGCCGTTAGCATGCTTGTTGATATTTTTCTGCTGCACAGCGCTTTAATTTATCCTAAATTTTGCCTGGCGGCAAAATTTGCCGTGATGTTTTTAATCCTTGCATTGCGGTTTTCCATCAGAGTTTTGCAAAAGCTGTCCAACGTTTCGGCAGACAAGGAAGGAAAGCGCGTACTTGTTATTGGAGCCGGCCAGCTATGTGCAATGCTGCTGCGTGACATCCGCGACAACAAACATCTGCACTACAATGTTGTCGGCCTGATTGACGACGACAAGGTAAAGAAAAACCAGGTGATGTGCGGCGCAAAGGTGCTTGGCGGTCGCAGTGAAATTGAACGGATTTGCCGGGAGAAGATGGTGGAGGAGATTGTTTTCGCTATTTATACGCTGCCGCTTTCGGAGAAAAAGGAGATTTTAGAAATTTGCACGAAAACCGGCTGCAAGGTTAAAGTGATGCCGGGAATTGAAGCGGTGTTGTCGGGTAATTTTGGTTTTAACAGCATGCGAAATATTGAAATTGAAGACTTGCTGGAACGTGAACCTGTGAAATTTGATAACAATTTGATAAAAGAGGATTTATGCGGAAAAACCGTTTTGGTTACGGGCGGCGGCGGTTCCATTGGTTCTGAGCTGTGCCGGCAGATTATACCGTTTCGTCCGAAGCTGCTGATTATTTTGGACATTTATGAAAATACCACATATGAGCTGCAAAATGAGCTGATGGAAAAATATCCGGATCAGCAATTAGAAGTTCTAATTGCGTCCGTCCGGGACAAAAAACGTTTAGATGACATTTTTTCCGTTTACCGTCCGGAAATTGTGTTTCATGCGGCAGCCCACAAACATGTTCCGCTGATGGAATATAGCCCGTGCGAAGCGGTGAAAAACAATGTTTTCGGCACGCTGAATGTTGCAAAATGCGCAGACGAATTTGGCGTAAGGCGGTTTGTAATGATTTCCACTGACAAGGCTGTTAACCCAACAAACGTTATGGGCGCGACAAAGAGAATGTGTGAAATGATTATTCAAACAATGGCGGCGGAAAGCAAAACGGAATTTGTCGCCGTGCGGTTTGGAAATGTTTTAGGTTCAAACGGGTCGGTTATCCCCCGATTTAAAAAGCAAATTGCAGCAGGCGGGCCGGTTACGGTTACGCACCCTGAAATCACACGGTTTTTTATGACGATTCCCGAGGCGGCGCGGCTTGTAATTCAGGCGGCGGTTAACGCGCAGGGGGGAGAAATATTTGTGCTGGACATGGGAGAGCCAGTGAAAATTTATGACTTGGCGCAAAAGATGATTCGGCTTGCAGGTTTTCAGCCTGAAGATGACATAAAAATTGAGTTTACAGGCTTAAGGCCCGGCGAAAAGCTTTATGAAGAACTTTTGATGAATGAAGAAGGGCTTCGCAAAACAGAGCACAGTAAAATTTTTATTGGCAGCCCCATTGCAATTAACCACAACGAGCTTCAGCATAAGCTGCAGATTCTGTCCATTGCTTTAAACATAGGAGACGACGCAATAAAAGAAGCGTTAAAAGAGGTTGTGCCCACTTTTGTTCCGGAACAGGCACAGGAGGAGCACGAAAGCGAGCAGGACTATGCCGCTTTATCGAACTCTGCCACGGTTGCGGTGTCTTAAATAAAAAAATACAAAAAAACGGGATTATCCGAAATTTCGGATAATCCCGTAAATCATTAACAGAACAATTTCAACTGACAAAATTATTTTGGAAACTGTGCTCAAACGTCTATCTCCGCTTTTTATGTATCGGATTGTTTCAGCCAAATACAGTGCCAGCAAGACAGGAAGCGTAACAAAAATGACCGGATTATGGGAAAACGCATCTGCAAAATCAAACTTTGCTAAGGCCACAAACATTCCCGTAATGCCGCAGGAGGGACAATATAGCCCCGTAGCCAAATGAAACGGACAGGGAACGGAAAGCCCGGTCAGCCGAATAAACATTAGATATGCCAAGCCGAACAACAGCACGGCGAGCAATCGTTTTATTTCTTTTGTCAGCCTTGCTTTCATAAAATGTTTTAAGCTGCAATTGCTTTGTTTACAGAATCCTGCATCAGCGCATAGGAAACAATGCTCAGCCCGAAGAACGATAAAATCAGGTATATAATTCCCCTGCTCTGAGCGGGCCAGCCCTTGTTTATATAAATTCCGTCCAGCTTTTCGCCCATTTTATACATCCAGTAAAACAGATAAATGCCGCAGGACAAAATGGAAAACAAAAACGCCATTCCGCCGGTTGTTGCCATTCGGTCGTCCGCTAAGTAGTTGATTTCATCGTTCAGCTTAATAAACCAGTAAATTCCGTAAATACCGCAGGTAATCACGCTTAAAACAATAGAAATTGCAATTTCCCTTCTTTGTATCATACAAGCCGCCCTCATTTCTTAATTTTAAATACACAACATTTCTGCTGTAATTATATCATAGGAAACAATGGAGTGTCAAGTGCTGCGGCCGGGGTATGTCAAATTTTAGAGAATAATGCAAATCAAACCGCCGCTGCCCTCGTTAATAATCTTCTGTAGTGTTTCCTGAAGCTTCACCTGGGCCTCGTCAGGCATTCTTCCCAGCTTGTTGTGCAGCCCTTCGTTCACTAGTTCGTGAAGGGATTTTCCGAAAATGTTCGACTGCCAAATTTGCTTTGGATCTGTTTCAAATTCCTGGAGCAGATAGTGCACCAGTTCTTCAGACTGTTTTTCCGTACCCACAATGGGGCTTACTTCTGTCTGAATTTCCGCTTTAATCATGTGGATTGAGGGTGCTGACGCTTTCAGCTTCACGCCAAATCTGCTTCCTTGTCTTACAATTTCAGGCTCTTCTAAGCTCATTTCATCAATGGTGGGCGTAACAATGCCATAGCCTTTGTTTTCAACCTCTTTCAGCGCCACAGCTACCTTGTCATATTCCCGCTTAATTTCAGACATTTGTGTAAGGAGCGACAAAAGCTTATCTTCCCCGTCAATGTCAAATCCGGAGGTTTCTTTTACAATTTTATAGAACAGGTCTCCAGGGGTAGTGACGGAAATTGAGGCTTTTCCCGTGCCCAAATCAATGTTTGCCGTTTCTGCAGCTTCAATGAATTCGCAGGTACACATTTTTGCCGCCGCATCTTTTAAATTGTTTAAGGTAATAATATCTTCAGCAGCGGAAAGAACAGCTTCATAAATGCCTTTTTTTATTCTGTGCTCATCGGCTAACGCGTCAATCCATTTCGGCAAATCCACGCTGATTTCTCTCACAGGGAAGGTTAAAAGCACCTGCTTCATAATTTCCCTGATTTCCCGCTCTGTGAGAGCCAAACAGTTTACTGCCACCACCGGAGCATGATATTGTTCTTCTAAATAGGTTCTCAAATCCTCTGTTTCGGGCTTGTCGGGATATTTTGTGTTTAATAAAATCACAAAGGGTTTGCCCATTTTGGTAAGTTCTTCAGCAACCCGCGCCTCGGCTTCCACGTAGTCCTCTCTGGGAATATCGGTGACGCTGCCGTCGGTGGTTACCAAAATTCCAATGGTGGAGTGGTCGCAGATTACTTTTTTTGTACCAATTTCAGCAGCCTCGCCAAAGGGAATGGGATCCTCAGACCACGGTGTTTGCACCATTCTCGGCACATCGTTTTCAATGTGGCCCAGGGCGCTGTTTACAATGTAGCCCACACAGTCAATCATTCTGACCTTCATTTTTGCATTGTCGTCAAAGGTAATTTCAACCGCTTCATTGGGAATGAATTTTGGTTCTGTTGTCATAATCGTTTTTCCGCCGGCGCTTTGGGGCAGTTCGTCCTGTGCACGCTCCTTTGAGTTTAAGTCGCCAATATTCGGAATGACAAACAGATCCATGAACTTTTTAATAAAGGTCGATTTCCCTGTCCGAACCGGTCCTACAACGCCCAGATAAACATCGCCTCCTGTGCGTTCGGCAATATCCTGATAGATATTATATTCAGCCATACATATTCCTCCATCGTTGTGATTTATTGTTTGTACATAGTATGAAAAGATCTGTTTTTTTATGACTGTTTGTCTTAAATTAATTTCATATAGAAAATTGCATAAAAAATTTCTGCTATTGCCAATAAAATTGTTGACTTTTGGCAATTTTCATAATATAATTGTAAAAGATTGGTGAATTCCTGTAATTTTTAGGAAACCGCTGCTAAAAAACTTACAAAGGGGAAACGAAAATGAAACGTAAAACCATTGTCGGAGTTATTTTTGGAATTCTTGCGGTGGCAGTATTTGCTTTGTTGGCGTTTACTGTGAACAACGGTGACGCGGAAAGCACAAGCCGTTATTCTGCTACCTTTATGTCGCTGTTGCCGCCGGTTATCGCAATCGGGCTGGCACTTATCACAAAAGAGGTTTACAGCTCTCTGTTTATTGGAATTGCGGCAGGCGGATTGTTATCTACAAACTTCCGTCCTGTAGCTGCAATGGACAATATTTTGAACGAAGGCCTAATTGCAGCAGTTTCCGGAACAGCCGGTATCTTTATTTTTCTTGTTGTTCTGGGAATTTTTGTGGCGCTGATCAATAAGGCGGGCGGCTCTGCAGCATTTGGAAAATGGGCCCAAAAACATATTAAGTCAAAAACAGGCGCATCGATGGCTACCTTTATTCTGGGAGTTCTCATTTTTATTGACGACTATTTTAACTGCCTTACCGTTGGGTCGGTTATGCGCTCGGTTACAGACAGCCACAAAATTTCAAGAGCAAAGCTTGCATATCTGATTGACGCAACGGCAGCTCCCGTTTGCATGATTGCGCCGATTTCCTCCTGGGCTGCGGCGGTATCAAGCTATGTGCCCGAAGGACAGGGATTGTCACTGTTCATAAAAGCGATTCCGTATAATTTTTATTCGCTTCTCACCTTTGTGTTTATTATCGCAATTACACTAATGAAGTTTGATTACGGCTCCATGAAGCTGCATGAAAAAAATGCTGAAAAAGGTGATTTATTCACAACCGGTGATAGGGTGGAACAAAATAATGAAGACCATTCACCGCGCGGAAAAGTGATTGACTTAATTCTTCCCGTTATTGTGTTAATTGCGATTTGCATTTTATCGTTGCTTTATGTCGGTGGAATGTGGTCTGGTGAATCATTTATTAATGCGTTTGCCAATACTGACGCAACGGTTGGTTTGCCGTGGGGCGGAATTATTGCGCTGATTGTTGCTATTTTCTATCTGCTGTGCAGAAGAGTTGTTACGTTTAAAGAAGCAATGGAATGTGTGCCAAAAGGCTTTATTGCAATGGTTCCCGCAATTTTAATTTTGACATTTGCAACGTCGCTCAAAAATATGACCGGCCTTCTTGGCGCCGCTGATTATGTCGGCGGCATTATGGAAGGTGCAGCGGCAGGCCTTTCTTATTTCCTGCCAGCAATCATTTTTGTTGTGGCTGTAGGACTTGCGTTTGCAACCGGAACCTCCTGGGGAACTTTCGGCATTTTAATTCCTATCGTTATGGCGGTGTTCCCCAACGACAGCAGCATGATGGTCATTGGCGTTTCTGCCTGCCTTGCAGGTGCGGTTTGCGGTGACCACTGTTCACCCATTTCCGACACCACAATTATGTCGTCTGCCGGCGCGGAGTGCAACCATATTAATCACGTGTCCACGCAGCTGCCATATGCGCTGACTGTTGCGGCCGTATCTTTCGTTTCCTATATTATAGCAGGCTTTGTTCATAATTGGCTTATTGTGCTTCCCATTGCAATTGTGCTGATGCTTGCAACCCTGTTTGTTATTAAGGCGGCTGCCAAACGAAAAATTGCAGAATAAATTTAAAAACTCGAAAGCGTCCGGTTATTTTGCCGGATGCTTTCTTTGTTATTGACACGTTGTATATTTTATGCAATAATTGACTTATAAAGTATTCAATTTAAGGAAGGTATGGTAGCGTTCATGAAAAAGTATGTGTGGTTGGTTCTATCATTTGTTTTGTTGCTTACGCTGTGCCCCATTTTCCCGGCTGCGGCCGATATATCGGACGAGGGCTATGCCTGCTACCAGTTTGAAGACGGCCTGCCGGAAGGTGTCAGGCTTGTAAATGCGACTGGGAAAATTCAGTTCGGCGGGGTGTATGGTAAGGGCCTTTTGGTTACTGCAGACAGCGGTGAGCCGAAAGTTCTGCTGCCTTTTTTTTCTGAGTCAAATGTGGTTTACAGCTTTTCCGTCTGGATAAAATCCACCGGAAGCGTTGCTTTTTTTATTGAAGACCGAGCGGTGACAAACATACAAACCACAGAGGGGGAAGATGGCTGGACGCAGTTTCGCGGCAGTTGTCAAGCTTTGGACGACGGGAGCTTCAATCAATTTTTAACAATTTCCGGCGAGGAAGACTTTTTGGTTGACGATTGCCTTATTTTGTCTGAAAAATATCACGAGACGGCAATTGCAGGAAATCTGGTTTCAAACGGCAGCTTTGAAGCGGATTTAGCAGGCTGGAAATTGGGCAGCGAAGGGTCAAGAATCGAGGACGGGGCAAACGGCACACACCACGCTATCAGCACAACGGTGAATTATGACTGGGACTGTGCAAAAACACAGGTGGATATCCGGTTCGGCAGAAAATATAAATTAACCTGGTATGCAAAAGCCATTTCAGATGATGCAGATGGCCTTGACATGAAATATATTTTTGACCGCGCGCCATACATGACTGATGACAGAACACCGAAATACAGCGAGCACATTGTGGGAGCCTTGACGAAAGAGTGGCAAAAGTTTGAAGTTGTACATCAGGATGCAAACAACACGCCGGACCAGTGTCTGGCTGATCTTTATTTCCGTGCCGGTTCAGGGAAAGACAGAGTCACGTTTGCTGTAGATGAAATAAACATTGAAGAAATTGACGATTCCTATGAGGTGCCGTCGCAGGTTACGGTTTCCGGCGATGAACTAAATCAACAGCACATTACGGCGACATTTGGAAAAAAAGGAAGCGCTGTGGGGATTTACTACCGGATTATGAAAAAATTCGGTGATGGCTTTGCTATTATGGACAACGGCTATACCGAGGATCAAACGGCGGTGAAATTTGATTTGCCCGAGAATTTCGCAGGCCTTTGCCGGGTGGAAATCAACGCTGTGGACGTTTATGGAATTGTAGGAAAAACGTTTTATTCTACGTGGAAGCCAAAGGGCGAAGCGTTGTTAGAACAGAAAATTATAACCAATATTAATGAAGAAATTTGGACCGACACAACAAAATCGTTAACTGCTGAAACGGTTTGCAGGGGAGCAGGGGACGGGAACATGCTGATGTCTGCCTTTGCCGTTTATAATGATAAGGGCGCGTTAACGGGAATTGAAACGGCAGATGTTGAAAACATTGCCGGAAACGAAGTGCCCTTGTCTGTTGCAGTTGGCAGCGATGATCATCGCGCAAAATTTATGCTGTTTAACAAAAAAAACCTTGCTCCTGTAAAGCAGGAAGATGAGCTGACAAAGACAACCTCTGGCAGCTTCTTATATGTTGATGCGGAAAACGGCAGGGACTTTAACAGCGGAGAAGCGGGAAAACCCTTAAAATCGTTAAGCGGCGCAAAGGTAAAGGTGCGCGAACTGTTAAAAACCGCTTCGGAGGATATATACGTAATCTTTAAAGAGGGGGAATATCCATTCGGAAGCGCAGTGACTTTTACACCCAACGACACGTCTGACACTTTAAAAATTCACTACATTTCTGAAAAGAAAGGCAAGGCAAGCTTCAGCGGCGGGCGGGAAGCAACCAATTTTTCATTGTGGAGCGAAGAAAAGAATATTTACAGGTCTTATGTGGGCACAGATGTTGAAACACGGCAGCTGTTTGTTGACGGTATTCGTGCCACCCGTGCGAAAAGCAGCGGCAAGCTGAAAGACGCTGTAAATTTAGGCAATGAGGGAGTGGGATACACCACAACAGACACCTCGCTGTTAGAGTTTAAGCATATTGAAGACCTGGAGTTTGTGTTTTATGAGGATTGGACCAACTCTTACTGCGGCGTTGACAATGTGACAGACAATGGGGACGGAAGCGTAACCGTGGCAATGGAGCCTGAAGGCTGGGGGTACCAGTGGAAAAAGGGCAACTGTCTGCCCACGGTTCCCGAATATATTGAAAACGCGCTGGAGCTGTTAGACGAGGAAGGGGAATGGTATTTAGACAGGCACGAGGGTTATCTGTATTATAAGCCCCGGGTGTTTGAAAACATGAACGAGGTTCGCGTGGTGATGCCGGTTTGCGAAAAGATGCTGAATTTAAACGGAAATTCGGCTTTTGATGTAATTCGCAACTTAGAATTTCGTGGGCTTGTTTTTGAGAATACCACGTGGAATGTCCCCAGCAGACCCGGTGGTTTTTGTTGCGGCCAGAACAACGGATATACCGGCGGAGAAGAGCAGTTTATCCCCGGAGCAGTGAACGTGGACAACGCGAATAACATTAGCTTTGTAAACTGCCGTTTTACACGGCTTGGCATGACTGGACTGAAAATGACAGGCGGCCTGAAAAACTGCAAAGTGGTTGGCAACGAGTTTTATGACATCTCCGGCGGCGCGCTTGTGGTGGGCGATGTAGCGAAAAACAACGCGAGTGACCCGAAAGACCCGGCTTATTATGTGGAAAATATTGACGTGATGGACAACTATATGCATAAAATTGCGGTGGACTATAAAGGCGGTGCGGCGCTCTCAACCGGCTTTCCAATAAACAGCAGGATAAACAACAACGAAATTTACGATACCTGTTACAGCGGAATGCACTTAGGCTGGGGCTGGAACTCCTACACCAAAACGGTTACAGAGGACTTTACGGTAAAACAAAACTACATTCATAAGGTGATGAACACAAAAATATTTGACGGCGGAGGCGTTTACTTTTTGGGCCGCACCAACGGGTCGGAAGAACACCCCAACGTGTTTGCAGAAAACTATCTGTACGATACCGGCAACTGCTACGGCATGATTTATCCCGACAACGGATCAACGAATTGGGACATTTTAAGCAACGTGGTGGATTTAAACAAAAATCCCGTGTGGTACAGAAAAAATGACAGAACGCCTGAAAACATTGTGATGCCTGCCAGATGGCTGCATATTCATATGAGCACGATTACAGATATTTATTTGAAAAACAACTATACAACCTCAGACGAAAACTTAAACAATGGAATTTATAATGTAAAGGTAGAGGACTTGCATGTCCACAACGATGCAGACTGGCCCCAGGAGGCGCTGGACATAATTGAACGTGCAGGCGTAACGCCAAAATACAGCGACAATTTCCGCTGCGGCCTTCAGGAGGTTAACGCATCCGGAGCCGTTACACTGAAAACAGGAGAAACAACGGAATTGAACCTTTTTGTTCAAACTGGAAAAGAAAAGCTTTATCACAGTGCAAACTACGAAATTTATATGGTGAGCAGCGATGAAAATATTGTCAGTGTAAATGGGCAAGCTATTACAGGCTTGCGTGCCGGTTCGGCAGAAATTACTGCGTATGTAAAAGAAGAAGATATTTTACAAACCAAAAAAATCCAGGTCACAGTTGAAAATCTTTCGTAAAATGTAAAAAAAAAATTGATTTTTTATGGATTTATGATATAATGTAATATGGCGTGGGTAAATCTGCCAAACATTTGTTAAAAATATCGGTCAGACCGATTAAAAAATAGGAGGTTTTTATTGATGAAGTATGTTTATCAGTTCAGCGAAGGTAACAAAGAAATGCGCAACACCCTTGGCGGCAAAGGCGCGAACCTCGCGGAAATGACAAGCCTGGGATTACCTGTTCCCCAGGGTTTCACAGTGTCTACAGAGGCTTGTACCCGTTATTATGATGACGGAAGAAAGATCAGCGAAGACATTGAAAAAGAGATTATGGAAAACATCGAAAAGATGGAAAAAGTTACAGGAATGAAATTCGGCGATGTTGAAAATCCCCTTTTGGTTTCTGTTCGTTCCGGTGCGAGAGCTTCTATGCCCGGTATGATGGATACCATTTTAAATCTCGGTTTGAATGAAGAAGTTGTTGAAACGTTAGCAAAAAAATCTGGTAACCCGCGCTGGGCTTGGGATTGCTACAGAAGATTTATTCAGATGTATTCCGACGTTGTAATGGAAGTTGGCAAAAAATATTTTGAGCAGCTCATCGACGAAATGAAAGAGAAGAAGGGTGTAACCCAAGACGTTGAGCTCACAGCAGATGATTTAAAAGAGCTGGCAAACCAGTTTAAAGCAGAATATAAATCGAAAATCGGTGAAGACTTCCCGACAGACCCGAAAGAACAGCTCATGGGCGCAATTAAAGCCGTGTTCCGTTCTTGGGACAACCCCCGTGCCAATGTTTACAGACGTGACAACGACATCCCTTATTCTTGGGGAACGGCTGTTAACGTGCAGATGATGGCGTTTGGTAACATGGGCGACACCTCGGGTACCGGCGTTGCATTTACAAGAAACCCGGCAACCGGCGAAAAGAAGCTGTTCGGCGAATTTTTAATGAATGCCCAGGGCGAAGACGTTGTTGCTGGTGTTAGAACACCTCAGCCCATTGACCAGTTAAAAGAGGTTATGCCGGAGGTGTATGACCAGTTCGTTGAAATTTGCCATAAGCTTGAGAACCACTATAGAGATATGCAGGATATGGAGTTCACCATTCAGGACAAAAAGCTTTATATGCTGCAGACCAGAAATGGTAAGAGAACTGCTGCTGCCGCTTTAAAAATCGCTTGCGATTTGGTTGACGAAGGCATGATTTCCGACAAGGAAGCAGTTGCAATGATTGACCCGAGAAACCTGGATTCTTTGCTCCATCCGCAGTTCGACGCTGCCGCAATTAAAAAAGCAGAGCCGATTGGCAAAGCTTTGGCTGCATCTCCCGGTGCTGCCTGCGGTAAAGTTGTGTTCACGGCAGAAGACGCAAAAGAGTGGGCTTCCCGCGGTGATAAAGTTATTTTGGTTCGTCTTGAAACCTCTCCGGAAGACATTGAAGGCATGAAAGCCGCTCAGGGTATTTTAACCGTCCGCGGCGGAATGACGTCACACGCAGCGGTTGTTGCCCGCGGTATGGGAACGTGCTGTGTATCCGGCTGTTCTGCAATTAACATGGATGAGGATAACAAAAAGTTCGAACTGGCAGGAAAGACATTCCACGAAGGCGACGTTATTTCTATCGACGGTTCAACCGGTAACATCTATGATGGTGCTATCCCTACAGTTGACGCTTCTATTGGCGGCGAATTCGGCAGAATTATGGATTGGGCAGATAAATATAGAACGCTCCAGGTTCGGACAAATGCGGACACGCCTGACGACGCAAAACGCGCAAGAGCGCTGGGCGCAGAGGGAATTGGCCTTTGCCGTACAGAGCATATGTTCTTTGAAAGCGACAGAATTGCTGCAATTCGTGAAATGATCTGCTCCGACACCGTTGAACAGAGAGAAAAGGCTTTGGCAAAGCTTGAGCCCATGCAGCAGGGAGACTTTGAGGCTCTTTACGAAGCAATGGAAGGCGACGGCGTTAACATTCGTTTCTTAGATCCCCCGCTTCATGAGTTTGTTCCCACAGAAGAAAAAGACATTGAACTGCTTGCTAAAACACAGGGTAAAACAGTTGATGAAATTAAAGCAATCATTGCCGGTTTGCACGAGTTTAACCCCATGATGGGACACCGTGGCTGCCGTCTGGCTGTAACATATCCTGAAATCGCTGCAATGCAGACAAGAGCGGTTATCAAGGCGGCTATCAATGTTTCTAAAAAGCATCCAGACTGGAACATTGTTCCTGAGATTATGATTCCGCTGGTTGGTGAAGTAAAAGAGCTTGCATTTGTGAAAAAGACGGTTGTTGAAACTGCTGATGCAGAAATTAAGGCTGCCGGCTCTAACTTAAAATATAAAGTCGGCACAATGATTGAAATTCCAAGAGCTGCCCTGACCGCTGATGAAATTGCAAAAGAAGCTGAGTTCTTCTCGTTTGGTACCAATGACCTGACCCAGATGACTTTTGGCTTCTCCCGTGATGATGCTGGCAAGTTCTTAGATTCTTACTACGACAATAAAATTTATGAAAATGACCCGTTCGCAAAAATTGACCAGGTTGGCGTAGGCAAACTGGTTAAAATGGCTTGTGACTTGGGCAAACAGACCAGACCGGATATTAAGCTCGGCATCTGCGGCGAACACGGCGGCGATCCGTCTACCGTTGAATTCTGCCACAATGTTGGCTTGACCTATGTTTCCTGTTCGCCGTTCCGCGTGCCGATTGCACGTTTGGCAGCAGCACAGGCAAAAATTAAGGCTGATAAATAATTTATATTAAAAAATAAAGTGAGGCTTTGCCTTGCTTTATTTTTTTTATAGAAAAGCAAAAAAAGAGTTGATTTTTTTCTAAAAATAGTGTATTATATATATTGTTGTGTTTCTTTAAAAACATAATATGGACGGGTATCGAAGTGGTCATAACGGGGCTGACTCGAAATCAGTTTGCGGGCAACCGCACGTGGGTTCGAATCCCACCCCGTCCGCCAGCGCCTTGAAACATTTGTGTTTCAAGGCGTTTTTTAATTGCTTTTTATTATTAAAAATAAAAAATATCTATTGACAAAATTTACTTAATAGTATATAATACTAATAAGTAAAAGATACTAAATAGGAGAATATATGGTAATGAAACGCAAAACAATTCAGCAAACGTTAGTTTTTGAAGCGGTAAACCAGTTAAAGAGTCATGTCACTGCAGATGAAGTCTACGATGCAGTCAAAAAAGAACATCCCAGTATCAGCAGAGGGACAGTCTACCGCAATCTGAACCAGTTGTCTGAAAATGGAGCAATTCAAAAGGTAGAAGTTTTAGGCGGTGCAGACCGTTTTGATTTCCAATGCCATAAACATCATCATGTAAGGTGTTTAAAATGCGGCAAAATCTTTGACGTAGACATGGAGTATGTTGATGGCTTGGAAAATAACATTAGAAATACCCGTGGGTTTGAATTCAGCGGTTATGATATTATGTTTAAGGGCCTTTGTCCAAAATGTGCGAAATAAACCATATTTATCAATTAATTAGGTGTATGCGGACACAAAAAATCCGTAAATAAAATACAAAAAGGAGAATTACTATGAGAAGCATTACAACACTAGACCTACAATATGCACACAGATTTTACGGTTTTAAAGGGGAAGCGCAATACTTACACGGACATACAGGAGTTTTAACGATTGAAGTGGAAGATTCTGTTGAACCAGGCGTTAACATGGTTTTTCCTTGCAATGAAATTCAAAAAACCGCATGGGCAGTTCTTAAAAACTTTGACCATGCACTGGTTTTAAGAGAAGATGACCCTCTGCTGCCTGCCATTCTCGACGTTTATGAAAAGCAGGGCATTAAAAATGGTGCGCCAAATAACCAGATGAAAGGCCCCGCTTTTCAGACAGAGCTTGCAACCGCATATCCGGACTGTCGGTTGGTGGTTACGAAAGAAACTATGACGGTTGAGGGCATGATAAAAATGGTTTATGATCTGCTAAAGGATAAACTGAATATCGCCAAAATTACATTTACCAGCGGCGTAAACGCGGCTTCGGCAGAATTTGAAACAAAGAACAAAATAGACCGCTGTCCGTTGTGTGGCATTGCTTTAAACGAAAACGGAATTTGCCCCAAGTGCGGCTATAAAAAATAGTATTATATTTTTTAGCTGTGCAACGAGCAAAATGCCCCAAACCCGTATAAATGCTTGATTTTCTGATATATACAACTGCGATTTCAAATGTTCAAAATAACACTTTGACGCTTTTTTGCCGCCCTAACTCAATAAGGCAATATGAAGTGAGATGGGCAGATATAAGAAAAATCATACTATTCGAGGGCGGAAGCACTCGTTGCTTTCGCTCTCTTGTCGCCAATGAGCAGGGGCGGGCACACTTGTCAACGGCGGGCGAAGTCCGTTCATCTCGACTGTTGACGAGGACATCTGTCTCTGCTACTTCGTGTGAATACAAAGAAATAATGGAAAAATTCATATATAAGTGCTATAATTTAAGAAAATAAACTGGAATTCTGCGGAGGAGTCTACAATGGAACGCACGGAAAAGGTGGAACTTACAGCGTTATGTTTATTGCATCAAAATGGACAATATTTGTTACAAGACAGAGTGAAGAAAGATTGGAAAGGATTTACCTTACCTGGTGGACATGTAGAACCAGATGAGTCTATAGTTGATGCCATTGTTCGAGAAATGAAAGAAGAAACAGGGTTGACGATTACAAATCCAAGATTATGTGGTGTAAAACATTTTCCGATTGACGAGGGACGATATATTGTTTTTCTTTTTGAGGCAACTCAGTATGAAGGAGAACTTTGTTCTTCTGATGAAGGAAGAATGCATTGGATTAAAATAGAAGAACTTGATAAAATTAACCTGGTTAATGATTTTTATGATTTGATTGACGTAATGCTTAATGAAAATTTAAGCGAATTTCAATATGTTATTGAAAATAAGAAGTGGAATATCATCAAGAAGTAGATCGATAGCTAATTCCGGTTCGGTATGGGGCTGGGAGATTCCCAACAAGCAAAAATCTCTCTTACTGTCGCACGTGAGAAAGAGTGATTTTTACGGAAAGGGTCCCCCTTTCCTATGCTTGCTACGAAACTTTTCACATTCATTTTTGTCCTTTGAATCGAAAGGAAATGGAAATAGAGGATTGTATTGCTGATATACTATTTGCAAGTATGTGGTTTTGAGAATACACAAACTTCGAAGTTGACGAAGAGGTAAAAGAAATGGAGATAAGAATTGCCACGGTTGATGATGCGGGTGCTATCAGAGAAATATATGCTCCTTATATTATGAATACAGCAATATCCTTTGAATACGAAATTCCGGATATAGAAGAATTTCAGACCAGAATCAGTAATACACTGAAAGAATATCCTTATCTTGTTGCTTGGAAAAATAGTGAGATTGTAGGTTATGCTTATGCAAGCTCGTTTCACTCCAGAAAAGCATATAAACATTCAGCAGAATTATCTGTTTATATAAAACAAAATTGTAGAGGGCTTGGTATAGGTGGTAAGTTATATCGGGAGCTTGAAAAAATACTGATTCGTCAAAATGTATATACGGTTCATGCTTGTATTGCAAGCCCTGAAGGAAAAGATTTACATCTTACAGATGATAGCGAGAAATTCCATGCAAAAATGGGATTTGAAATTGTAGGAAGACATTATAAATGTGGATATAAATTTGGAAAATGGTATAGTATCATCTGGATGGACAAGGTTATATCTGAAAGGTTAGATAATCCAGCTGCTTTTGTCCCATTTAGTCAATTAGAGTAAAACATTATCGCTTGAAATTTACAGCTTTCTCAGTAGAAGGACAAACAAAAAGAACGGGCGTAGCAACGGGTGTAGTGTTCACACATCCGTTTTGTCATGAGCTCAGAGAATAGGTTTAGTTACGTAGTTAAATGGCAATAAAGCCATAAATATCAATATTCAAAGAATCCTTGATTTTAGGCACTTTCAAGCATTTTCTATAAACACGTACAAGGACTTATAAGACAATATTTGTCTATAAAATCAATAAAAAACAGTAACATAATGTTGCGCGCAAAAAAAACACTCTTTTAAGAGTGTTTTTTTTGCATTTATTTTCAAATTGTTTTTATGAAATTTTGGAGCAAACTATGTGTGGAGGTGCTTTTCAAATGCCGAGGAAAGACAATGTTTATAATGAATATGTAAGTTTTCAAAAAGATAATTTAGAAAACAAGGGAAAACTAAAAAGCCAGAATACAAGACACAATACGAAAAAAGAAGCACTTGGCCCGAACACGAGGAGGAATGTTTACTAATGGCAAAAAAGGGTATGAGAAGATATCAGCCGGGAGATATTCACGGCGGTAGAAATCATAACGAAGATGACAAGCCTAAAAATGACGTTCCGCCTGTTCCTGAAATTCAGGGCAAGGCAAAACACGGCAATAAAAAAGCAGGCCCCATGTAAAAAAACATGCTGCACTCAAATAGAGTGCAGCATGTTTCGTTTTACAGCCCCATTATTTCATCAACCGGAAGTGCAAGAACAAGAGCGCGGCTTTCTGTGTTAATTCCCGCAACCTCGGTTATTTGTTTCATTATTGCATTTTTGTTGCCGCTTTCGGCTAAAATTGCCAAGATGTCTTTTTCGGGCTGAATGGTAAACCCGAAAATATTTTCCACATCCTCAAACCCTACGCGTCTTGCATGAAGCAGGGTTCCGCCGGTAGCTCCGGCGCTTTTGGCCGCGTCCATAACAATGTCCACATTGCCGCGATTTAAAATAGTTAAAATCAGTTCAAATTTTTTATCATTTTCCATAACTGTTTCCTCATTTTCCACTAAATTTTCCGGCTTGCAAAGAATTTGCGGAACCCGCGCGCTTACAGATGAAAGCGGAATTGTAAACACAATTCCTTTGCCTGGCTTATCCAACTGAAAATGATTGGTAATCCCTTTTAAAACAGAGGGGATTTTGCTTTTGGGTGCCATTGTGAGTACAACATCTTTTTCTGTTTCCTCTAGACCCAAATAGTCCAAAATTTCAGATGTGGCCGTTCCCATTCCGAGGCAGATGAAATCATAGTGGAGCTTGTTCCGTTTGTAATAGTCCACCATTTTAGAACCCTCGCCGCGTCTTGTAATGGTTACAATCAATTTAATTCTGTCGGCATTTACATTCATGCGCCTGCCTCCTCGTCTATGGTGTAGTCGATAATTTCATCTGTGATAAATTCAATCTCATTCGGTTTGATGTCTGTTGCTGTTTTCACCTTTCTGTTATAAAGAAAACCCAGTGCCTGAATGGTGATGAGCGGAGTCATTGCAACCAATGCAACAAATCAAAA
>NZ_JAXUNN010000032.1:0-13159 GCF_037235575.1 Congzhengia sp.
CCCGTACGGGATTACCACACGCCCCTCAAACGTGCGCGTCTGCCGATTCCGCCACAGGCGCATATTAAGTTTTTTCCTCTTGATTTTTACACGGGAGAGGTTACCCGAGGAGGAGCATATCGCTTAATCCTCATCTATGAAAACGGAAAAACCGTAATCAACAATAAATTCACCGAGGTGGAGGAAGCAAAGTCTAGCTCGTCTGCCAATTCCGCCACATCCGCACACTAATAAAAATTATAGCATATTCAGCCCCCAAATGTCAAGCAAAATTTAAATATTCTATTTGCGGTAGTTCCTGGGGGAAATGCCAAACTTACTTTTAAACACCCGGCTGAAATAGTTATAGTCGTCGAATCCCACGCAGGCGGAAACCTCCGCAACCGAAAGCTCGGTTTCCTTTAAAAGTCCGCGGGCTTTTTGAAGCCGAACCTCTTTAATGTAAGAGGCAATGCCAAAACCGCAGCTTTTAGAAAATGTGTCATACAATTTTGTCCGGCTGATACCCGTGCATTTGCACAAGTCCGAAATTTCAATCTGTTCCGACAAATGCACATCAATATATTCTTTCACCTTTTTTACAATCAGGCTGTCATCCGACTCTACAATGTCTTTCATTAAAATATAATTTGTGCAGATTTCCAAAAGCTTTGACGCCGCCAAAATCTGCCGTTTGCTTTTATATTTAATATTGCTGATGTCGCACAAAAGTCCATACTTGTTTAAAAGCACGCCCACAGAATCTTTCAGTTTTCCCTTGTCTTTCATATCCGTAATCTGCCCGAACATGACATATCCAATAATCCGGCGGCTGTTTTTTATAGGAGCCACACACTCCACCAAACCTGCGTGGCAGTTGTAAAATACAATGTCCTTTTCCGCCTTGCAGCGGACAAAGGCGGCCTTGTCGCTTTCAAGACATTTTTCGCTCAACTCCGGCGTTTGCCGCATTTGACGGCAAAAAGCGCACTTTTCCTCCGGATAGGCCATAATTTTTTGAAATTCGTCGTCATAAATCACAAGCCGAATTCCTGTCAGCGTATGGAACAGAACCAAAACATCTTTTAAGTTTTGCGTATCAATTTTTAAGCTCATAAGCCGTCCCGCCATGTACAAATTTACAATTTTTCGAATGAAATTACCTATTATTATATCACATTCTTTGATAAAATCAATAGTATTGCATATTGGAAACAATCAAACAGAAATAAATTTTAGGGTCAGGAGGCGGAAATATGCGAATTGGCGGATTAGACATTGGAACAAGCGGCTGTAAGGTGGTTTTGTTTGACGAAACCGGCACAGCCGTGCAGTCGGCCTATCGGGAATATGACGTAAACAGGAAGAACGGCCTGCACGAAATTGACGCTGAAGCCGTGTGGGAGGCGGTAAAAACCGTGCTGAAAGAAACAGCCTGTGAAGAGATAGGGGCTATTGCCGTTACCAGCTTTGGAGAGACCTTTGTCATGCTGGACGAAAACGACAGACCCGTTGGGCCGTCGATGCTGTACACCGACCCCAGGGGCGAGGCGGAGTGCGCATTTCTTACGGAACGGCTGGGTGCGGAAAGCATGGCCTATCGGACGGGCACAAACCCCCACCAGATGTATTCGCTGCCAAAAATTATGTGGATTAAGCAAAACTTGCCCCAGGAGTTTTGCAGGGTGAAACGGATTTTGCTAATGCAGGATTTTGTGGTTTACAAGCTTTGCGGCGCCGCACAGATTGACTATTCCCTGGCGTCGCGTACCCTTTGCTTTGACATAGAGAAAAAATGCTGGGACAAAGATATTTTAAACTGCGCAGGCGTTGACGCGCGGCTTTTGTCTACCCCCGTCCCCTCAGGAACGGCTGCCGGAACTGTTCAGGCGGAGCTGGCAGAAGAGCTGGGGCTTTCAAAAAAACTTTGCATTGTAACCGGCTGCCACGACCAGATTGCCGCCATGACAGGCGCGGCGGTGTTTGAAGAGGAGGCGGCAATGGACGGCACAGGCACGGTGGAATGTGTTCCCGTGGTGATGGACGCCGTTCCGAAAAACTATGAATTGTATCAGCTGGGCTATGCCGCCGCGCCCCACATAAACGGCAAGTTTGCCTGCTATGCACTGTCCTACGCCGGGGGCGCCACATTAAAGTGGTTCCGGGACAATTTTTCTCAAATGCCCTATGACGAAATGGACAAACAGGTGCCGGCCGGCCCGTCGGGGTTGCTGATTTTGCCCCACTTTGCAGGGGCGGCCACGCCGTATATGGACATTAACGCAAAGGCGGCGGTAATCGGCCTGACCTTTGAGCATACAAAGTTTGATTTTTACAAGGCGCTGATGGAGGGAACAGCTTTTGAAATTCTGCTGAATTTAGAAACCCTGAAACGGTTTGCCATTGCGCCAAAAGAGCTGGTTGCAACAGGCGGGGGCGCGCGGTCCGACGTTTGGCTGCAAATTAAGGCGGATATTCTGGGACTTCCCGTAACAGCACTGCAAGGCGAAGAAATCGGCGCGGCGGGAACGGCCTATCTTGCCGGAAAAACGCTGGGGCTGTTTTCCGGCGGCATGGCGCCTGTAAAACGCAAAACTTTTTATCCCAACGCGGAAAACCACGCACAGTATTTAAAACAGTTTGAAACATACTGCAAACTATATTCTTCCATCAAGAACTTAAACGAAAGGGGACAAGAAACATGATTGTATCATTGTCAGATATTTTAAAAACCGCGGAGGCGGAGCAAATTGCTGTCGGCGCTTTTAACACACCGAATTTAGAAAGCCTGTTTGCCATTATAAAGGGAGCGGAGGAGCTTAACAAGCCCGTCATCATTATGCACGCCCAGGTGCACGAGGAGATGGGACTGTGCAAGCTGTTTGACATGGCGCCGCTTATGGTGTTCACGGCGGACAGGGCCTCGGTTCCTGTGTGCGTACATTTAGACCACGGAACCGACCTGGGCTATTTAAACCGCGCCCTTGAACTGGGCTTTTCCTCGGTGATGTATGACGGTTCAGAGCTAACCCTGGAGCAAAATCTTGCCAACACCGCCATTGCGGTGAAAATGGCCAGCCGCTACGGCGCTTCGGTAGAGGCGGAAATTGGAAGCATGGGCGCAAGGGAAGCGGGAGAAGGCGGCGGAGAGAGCATTTACACAGATCCGCAAACCGCCAAAACATTTGTTGAAAAAACTGGAGTCGATGCGCTGGCCTGCGCCTTTGGCACGGCCCACGGCATCTATCTGGAAACGCCAAAGCTGGATTTTGAAAGGCTGGAAAAAATTCACGAGCTGATTGATGTGCCCATTGTAATGCACGGCGGCTCCGGTGTGAGCCGCGAGGACTATTTAAAGGTAATTGAGCGCGGCGTGAGAAAAATTAACTATTATACCTACATGGCAAAAGCCGGCGGAACGGCTGTTCAGAACTTACCGGACAAAACCTTTTTCCACGATATTGCCGTCTGCGCCGAAAAGGCCATGCGGGAAGACGTAAAAAATGCGATTAAAACGTTTTCAAAACTGTAAGGTGAATACAAAAATAAAGCGCGGCCTTTTGGCCGCGCTTTGTTTCGTTAGTCGAACATGGGGGTTGACAAATACCGGTCGCCGGTGTCGGGCAGCAGGGTAACAATGGTTTTCCCTGCGTTTTCCGGCCGCTTTGCAAGCTCCACCGCGGCAAACACCGCCGCACCGGAGGAAATGCCTACCAAAATGCCCTCTTTTCTGCCGACGGATTTTCCCGCCGCAAAGGCTGCACTGTTTTCCACCTGAATAATTTCATCATAAATTTCGGTGTTCAGCACCTTAGGCACAAACCCCGCGCCAATACCCTGAATTTTGTGGGGCCCGGCCGCACCGCCGGAGAGCACGGCGGAAGCCGCCGGTTCCACCGCCACAATGGAGATGGCAGGATTTTTCGACTTTAAAAACTCGCCCACGCCGGTAATGGTGCCGCCTGTACCTACGCCGGCCACAAAAATATCTACCTTACCGTCGGTGTCCTCCCAAATTTCCGGCCCTGTTGTAAGGCGGTGAATTTCCGGGTTGGCCGGATTGGTAAACTGACTGGGGATAAAGCTGTTGGGAAACTGGCTCATGAGCTGATTTGCCTTTTCAATTGCACCGTTCATGCCCTTTGCCCCGTCAGTAAGCACAAGCTCTGCGCCAAAGGCCTTCATGAGCTGGCGGCGCTCAACCGACATGGTTTCCGGCATAACAATAATAATTTTATAGCCTCTTGCCGCCGCAACCGATGCAAGGCCAATGCCTGTGTTGCCGCTGGTGGGCTCAATGATTACTGTGCCCGCGTCAATTAGGCCTTTCTTTTCCGCGTCGTCCAGCATGGCCATGGCCACCCGGTCTTTCACCGAGCCGGCCGGATTAAAATATTCCAGCTTTGCCAGAATCCGCGCCGATAGGCGGTGTTCCTGTTCAATGTGGGAAAGCTCTAAAAGCGGCGTTCTGCCGATAAGTTCATCTGCCGAATGAAAAATTCTTGCCATAAATAACGCTCCTTCAATCTAAATTTTATCAAATCCTTGCTTTAAGTCGTCAATTATATCGTCAATATGTTCTGTTCCAATAGAAAGCCGCACGGTCTGCGGTGTGATGCCCGCTGCCAGCAGCTCCTCTTCCGAGAGCTGGGAGTGGGTGGTAGATGCCGGGTGAATCACCAGCGATTTCACGTCTGCCACATTGGCCAGCAGCGAAAAAAGCGTTAAGCTCTCCGTAAACTTTTTCGCCTGCTCTTCGCTTCCGTCAAGCTCGAAGGTGAAAATGGAGCCGCCGCCATTTGGATAATACCGGTTATAAAGCTCCTTTTCGCGCCCGGCGGAAAGGGAAGGGTGGTGCACCCGTTTCACCTTGGGGTGCTTTTTCAGAAATTGAACTACCTTAAGCGCGTTTTCCACGTGACGCTCCACCCGCAGGGAGAGCGTTTCAAGCCCTTGCAAAAGCGCAAAGGAATGAAAAGGTGAGATGCACGCCCCGGTGTCTCTCATTAAGGTTGTGCGGATTTTCATAATATATGCCAAATTTCCGCAGGCCTCAGTGTAAACAATTCCGTGATACGACGGGTTGGGCCGGGAAAGACCGGGAAATTTGCCGTTGTCCCAGCAAAATGTGCCGCCGTCTATAATGGCGCCGCCCATCACGCTGCCGTGCCCGCCGATAAATTTTGTGGCGCTGTGCACGACTACATCCGCCCCGTGCTCAATCGGACGGAACAGGAAAGGCGTTGCAAAAGTGTTGTCAACAATCACAGGAATTCCGTTTCGGTGGGCGAGGCTTGCTACGGCCTCTAAATCTATTATATCCGAATTGGGGTTTCCAAGTGACTCTAAATATACCGCTTTTGTATTTTTTTGAATGGCCTTTTCAAAATTTTCCGGTTTGCTGCCGTCCACAAAGGTGGTGGTAATGCCAAACTCCGGCAGTGTGTTGGCAAACAGATTATATGTACCGCCGTAAACCGATTTCGACGACACAATGTGGTCGCCGCATGCCGCAATGTTCTGCACTGCATAGGCAATTGCAGCGCTGCCAGAAGCTGTGGCCAGGGCCGCTGCACCGCCCTCTAAGGCCGCAATGCGCTTTTCAAACACGTCTGTGGTGGGATTCATCAGCCTGGTATAAATGTTCCCGCCCTCTGAAAGGGCAAACCGCCCCGCCGCCTGGGCGCTGTTTTCAAAAACATACGACGTGGTGGCATAAATGGGCACAGCCCTTGCGCCTGTTGCGCTGTCGGGTTCCTCCTGGCCTGCGTGCACCTGAATGGTTTCAAATTTATATTGTTTTTTCTCTGTCATATTAACCGTTCCTTTCAAATTATAAATGTTGTTTTGCATTCCTCACAACACACATTCGACCGAAACGGAAATTCATGCGGAGCAGTGCTTCAAAAAGAAGTGTCACACAAATCCCACCTTTCCTATAGGTTTATAGTGATTATAACACGAATTTCCTATCTTGTCAATAGGGAAATATAAATTTTTTTAAATCACATAGTCGCCGCCACCGTGGTTAGGAAAGGCGATGTCGGCTAAGGTAATTCCCTCAAAAAAACCGTCAATCATTTTGTCCAGCCGTTGCCACATGGGCAGGGTTTTGCAGTCCGATGCGTTTTTACAGCTGTTCGAGTCCTCCGCCAAACAGCTCACCGGCGCTAACGACCCCTCAGTTACTTTTAAAATGCTGCCCACGGTGTAATGCTCCGGCGTCTGAGTCAGTTTATAGCCGCCGCCTTTGCCGCGAAGCCCTTCCAGCATCCCCGCCTTGGTCAGCATGGAAATAATGTTTTCTAAATATTTTTCCGAAATATCCTGTCTGCCTGCAATGTCTTTCAGCGGAATAAACCCGCCTGTGCTGTTTTCCGCCAAATCAATCATTACCCGCAGCGCATAGCGCCCTTTCGTCGAAACCAGCATAAATTTATCTCTCCTTTTCCGTAGTTTCTTAATTCCTATTATACTACAGGTTTTATGGGAAATCAAGCAAAAGTTTGACAACTACCATATTTTATTGTACAATAAAATTGGGTTTTTATAATAAGATTTCAATAAAAACTTTTGCAAAACAAAAGTTACGTATTAAGGCGTATAACAATAGGAGATCCAAATGGAAGAAACAATACAAAAACAAATTGCCCGCCTGCCGGAAGCACTGCTGGCCTGGTATGAAAAAAATGCACGGCCCCTGCCCTGGCGGGAAACGACCGACCCCTACCGCGTGTGGCTTTCAGAAATTATGCTTCAGCAAACGCGGGTTGAGGCCGTAAAACAATATTACACAAGGTTTTTAAATGCCCTGCCCACCATATCCGCTTTGGCCGCCGCGCCGGACGATCAGCTTTTTAAGCTGTGGGAGGGGCTGGGCTATTATACCCGGGCAAAAAACTTAAAAAAGGCCGCAATTACCATTGTGGAAAAGTTCGGCGGCGTGTTTCCGCGAACGTATGAAGACATTTTGTCCCTGCCGGGCGTGGGGGACTATACCGCCGGAGCGGTGGCGTCAATCTGCTTTAATCTTCCCACCCCCGCGGTGGACGGCAATGTGCTGCGGGTAGTTACGCGGATCACCGAGCTGTTTGCCCCCATTCACCAGCCCGCCGTGAAAAAGGAAATTTCCCGCGCGCTGGCGGCCTGCTATCCTAAGGGCCGCTGCGGCGATTTTACGCAAAGCCTCATGGAGCTTGGCGCAACGGTATGCATCCCCAACGGCGCGCCAAACTGCTCTGTGTGCCCGGCAAACGGCTTTTGCAGGGCATATGCAAACGGCACCCAGCTTGCGCTTCCTGTCCGTCCGGCAAAAGCCGCACGAAAAAAGGAAAAACGCACGGTGTTCTTGCTGAAATGCGGCGGAAAAATTGCGTTAAACAAACGGCCGGAGCAAGGGCTTTTGGCCGGCATGTGGGAATTGCCCAACGTTTTGGGCGCACTGACTGTGAATCAGGCCGCGTCAATGCTGGAAGAGGAGGGATTTGCTCCGGCGGATATTTTGCAGTCTGCAAAGCGCAAGCACATTTTCACCCACATTGAATGGGATATGACGTGCTACTGTTTTATGGTAAAAAACAATGTAAACTCCCTTACCTGGGTAACGCAAGACCAGCTTTTAAACGAAATTGCACTGCCCACAGCCTTTAAAAAGTTTTTAGAACTGATTTAGGAGAAGCAAATGAACAAAAACTGGAAACGGAAATTTTATACCATATGGACGGGACAGGCCATTTCCATTTTGTCCAGTGAGGTTTTGCGTCTGCCTCTGATGGGCACAAAAGAAAAAGGAGGAAATTTTAAATGAAATATCAGTGTCCGCTTTTAGCGGTAAAAGATTTAGAGGTTTCGAAACAATTTTATAAAGAGGTGCTTGGTTTAAAGGTAATTTTAGATTGCGGTGCAAATGTGACCTTAACAGGCGGGGTGGCCCTGCAGACTATAGAAACCTGGTCGGAATTTTTGCAGAAGGGCCAAGATGAAATTCGGTTTTGTGGTAACGACACGGAAATCTGCTTTGAAGAAGACGATTTTGACGGATTTATAAAAAAGCTGGAAGCATTAGGCTCCATCACCTATGTGCATCCCGTGTTCGAGCACCGGTGGGGACAGCGGGTGGTGCGGTTTTACGACCCGGACGGGCATATTATTGAAGTAGGCGAAAACATGAAGCTTGTGTGCAAACGGTTTTTAAACAGCGGCATGACCGTAGAGGAAACCGCACAACGTATGGATGTTCCCATAAAATATGTGAAAGCAAACGCAAAATAATAAGGAGGAAGCGAAACCGCTTCCTCCTTATTTAACAGCCGTGAAAAACAACCGCGGAAACCGGAAAATAATTTCACCGTTTTCCTGCACCGGATAGGCTTGTTTTACCTCATCAAACACTTCTTTGTAAAAGCGCGCGCGGTCAGCTTCGTCGGCCAGCGCGTTTAGATATGGACGCAGGCCTGTGCCTGAATACCATTCCATAATGGCATTATGCGAGGCCATGCGGTGGAAATAGGTCGTTTGCCACATGGTAAAATCGCTTGCATGTTCTGCCAGCAAATCGAAATATTCCCCCTGGGGCAGATTGTGAAACACCCGCGGTGTGCCCAGCTTTTCCCGCCACCTGTCACTTGCGGCCAGCCTGCCGATGATCTGGTGAATGGGCTCGTCATAGTTCATGGGCATTTGAACGGCCAGCACGCCGCCCTCATTTAAAACAGACAGCATGCTGGGGATCAGAGCGCGGTGGTTGGGAATCCATTGAATACAGGCGTTGGAAAACGCCGCGTCGAACGTTCTGTTAAGTTTATCTAAATCCTTTCCCGCGTCTAAAAGTAAAAACTCTATGTCGGGATATGTTTTTTTTGCGGTTTCAATCATATTCTCCGAAACATCAATCCCTAGAATTTTGGCATTGGGATATTTTTTGCGCAAAACAGCCGTGCTGTTGCCCGGCCCACAACCAATGTCTAAAATGGTTTCAGGATTTGCAAGCCCAATTTTTTCGGCCAAATCAACCGCCGGCTGTGTTCTTTGGGCGCGGAATTTTAAATATTGATCTGCGTTCCAGTCTGCCATGATAATCTCCTCCTAATCGTGCAGCACAATGTGAAAGTTTAGCTCTCTTACCTCGGCGGCAAAATCTTCGCCGCACTCTATGTTAATTTCGCTGTCTGCCGCCGCAATCCAGTTCACCGTTACGTTTTTTCCGTTTTTCGCGGCGTTTTCCATCATTAAAAACATGTTTAAAAGCAGTTTTGCAGTGGAGCTGTTAAAATATTTCAGCTCACAGTCAAACACAAATTGTTCAAAATCGCTTTCCAAAAATGATTTCAGCCACCCGGTGATATCCTGAAAAAACTCCGTCACATTTTCGTGAAAGCACTCTCCCTGAAAATGCATATATCCCTTTTCCTCGTCAATTAAAATATACGGCGTTGAGCCGGTTTTCTCCAATTCTAACCGATACATTCATCCATCCTCCTTATTTAGTCAACCGTCACAAACAATGTAAAGAACGTATCGCCGCTATCTAAAGGCGTAAAACGATACTCAATTTTTGAGCTGGCTCTGCGGGCAATTTCAATCAGCCCAATGCCGGCCCCCTGGCTGTCCGGGTCGTCGTTTTCAGCGCGTATCTTTTCCCGGTAGATTTTGCGCAGTTCCTGTTTGTCCAGGGTGTTTAAATAATCAATTCTTTTCTTCATTGCTTCAACCTGGCTGTTTTTCATTTTATTACTGCATTGTATGTAATACTGCTTGTCCCGAATTCCCAGCATAAACACGCCGGAAGCAACCTGAAATTGTTTCCCCGTGGCTTCATCAAGCAAAAGTTCTTTGTCTGCAGCGTAGTAAAGAATGTTAAACATCTGCTCCACAAAGATGGAGAAGACAGAATGAGCAGTAACCACCGGCAGCTCTTCGAACTCCAGGCGCTTTCTCAGCGTCTGGCCAATGCCCTCAACGCCGTCGGCCCAGATGGGGCCGTTATAAATGAAACAGATGTGGTTTTTCTGCACCATTTTGTAACAGTCATACAGGTTATCAATCATAAGAGCGATCCTCCCTAAAGCTCAAAAAGGTCAATTTATTTCTCCCGCTCCGTTCGTACGGTTAAATACACTTTAAAGTTTAAAGCCAATCAGCGTGATGTCGTCCCGCTGGGTTTCACCGCCCATATAGCGCTCAAGCGCTGCCCACACGCTGTCCACCGTATTTTGGCAAGGTGCACCATAATTTTTTTTCACCGTCTCGCGGAATTTGGAATATCCATAGGGAAGTTTTTTCTCTCCCCCCACCTGCTCAAACAGCCCGTCCGTTGCTGCAAAACACTCGCAGCCGTTTCCGGCCTCAATAATGATGGTTTCAATTTGCTCTGCGCCGGAAATGCTTCCATCGCCTAAGGTAATACGCTGTCCCTTAATCGTTTTAACATCTTCCCCGCGGCGGCACACAAACACGTGGATCCGTGCAGACGACAGGCGGATATTTCCATCATTTCCAATAAAGAAAACCGCAATATCTGCGCCGTCGCGAATGTCGCCGGCACCGATGTTTTTCCCAGCGTTTAAGCTGCCGGCAAGCCGCCGGTCGAGAGCATATAACACCTGGGCCGTGTCGCCGCAGTTTTGCTCGGTTACCAAAGCGTCCAGCGCCGTCACCACAATCATGGACAGCAGCGCGCCGGGCGTTCCGTGGCCCGTGCAGTCGCACAGGCAAAGCACCGCGCCGGTTTCAAACTGTTTCAGCCAGTAAATATCGCCGCCTACCAAGTCCCGGGGTTTCCAGAAAATGCCGCAGTCCTGAAAAACAGCGTCAAATGCCTGCCGCGGCGGGAGCAGTGTGTTTTGAATTTTCCTTGCGTAGTTCATGCTGGACATAATGCTCAAATTGTTTTCTTTTAAAGTGCGGGCCTGATTTTTCAGCCGCTCCGACTGTTCCACAATCTCGCCCATCTGCATTTTAATTGCCGCAGCCATTTTGTGAATGCCCCCGGCAAGGGCGACAAACTCCGGCGTGGAATTCACTTTTACCGCCACGTCCAGGTTTCCGTCGGAAATGGCGCTTAGCCCTGCGTTTACAATGTCTATGTCGTGTATAATTTTTCGCTTTAACAGCACATAAATTGAAAGAATGATAATGAACCCCAGCAGCACGCTGCTAACCGCTGCCGCAATGCTCTGGTTTTTCCGTTCGTTCATCAGGCTCGCCCGGGAAAAGCTTACCTCTGCCAAATAGTTGCGCACTGGGGCATACACGGCGAAAACCCGTTCTCCGCTGCGGGAAAGCCATACTCCATTCGGGTCTTGTTTCCCGTCCTGTGCGTCCTGCGCGGTTTGCAAGGCGGCGTCTTTCACTCCTAAGTCGGAAAAGGTTTTTCCAATCAGGCGGCTGTTCGTATCTCCCACAACCGCTTGAGCTGATGGGTCGAACACCGTAACGTTGGTTCCGTCGGGAACATTAAAATTGTCAATTACCACATTTATCTGGTTATTTTTCAGTGCCTCGTCCAGCACCTGGGGCCGTACACCCACCTGAACAACACCCGGCTCGTCCTGCCGGGCCACGCCGATATATTGAAACAGCTTCCCCTCATATCCGTTTGGGCGGGGTTCCTGGGCCAGCGCAAAGGTTTTGTCTGTTATACCGTCTAAAAAGGGCCGCGTCTGGTCTGTGGAATCAAAGTCCATGCCATGATACTCCGGAACCGTTCCCCATCTTAAAATTCTGTTTTTGTCAATCACATGAATTTCGTCCACTTGCAAAACATCGGTCAGCCGGTTCAGCTCGTCGAAGCTGTCTAAAATCTTTGGGTTCTGGGCAATAATTTCTCCCAGCGCCCTGGCCCTGGCAATATAATTTTCATTCAGGCTGTTTACCAAATTGCCTATTACTTTGTCGTTGGCGGTTAGCCTGTCTACAATCTGCGTCACATAATCTGCGGCTTTTTGCTCCGCTTTTTTTTGGGCGAACTGCTTTTGAATAAAAAAATTGCCCGCCAGCGTAATGCCAACTGTAACAACCATAATCACCAAAAAATATTTCACGAATATCTTTTGCATAGAGCGTCCCCCCCTTTGTGTATTAAACTCATTATAGCACTCCTGTTCGCCAAATTGCAACGCTTTATGCATTTTTTGTAATATTTTCTTTTTATGAAAAAACTTGTATTGTATTGACAAGAAGAAATTTATGGAGTAAAATAATAAATTGACAATTCAATATTCGTATGATGTGTCGCATATTGCGTGCAGCTTTATGCGGTGAAAAGGGAATCAGGTTAGAACCCTGAACAGTACTGCTGCTGTAAATGCCGAATGTTTTATGCTTGACGGTGAAAACCGGTCACTGGGAAACTGGGAAGGCAAAGCATAAAACGCAGAGCGATTGCTCTATAAAGCATGAGTCAGAAGACCTGCATTGATGTCGAACCGTGTTTGCCGAATAGGGCATAGGTACGATAGCTTTTTTTGCGTGCGCAAAAAAGTACGAAATCACAGAAAAACAGCTGTGATACCAGATAGATTTCATTTGGTATCACAGTTTTTTTTATTCTATTCATTCTAAGGAGGAAGAAATTATGAAAAGAAAAATACATGGACTGCTTGCTTTATTGCTAACGCTTTCCATGCTGACAGGTATGTTTCCCGCAACGGCATTTGCTGTTTCAGCATCTGCCGCGGAGGCAACGGTTTATCTAACCGTAAGCAATCAGGGCTTACTTGCAGCGGATAACGACGGCAAGGCAATGGCAAACAGAGAGGTTACCGTTACCGATAGAAACGGAGACGGAAAGCTTAGCTATGAAGAAGCGCTTGTAGCTGGGCATGAAACATATCATTCCGCTGACGGCTATTCTGCACCCGGCGGATATGTAGGGAAGCTGTGGGGAATTGAATCCGCAAACACTTTGTTTTTTGTAAACAATCAGGGTTTGGCCACAGGTGTAAGTGTCGATACCGTAGCAAACGGAGACCGGCTTGTTGCGTCTATAAACAAGGATAATGTGTATTATTCGGATTGGTATTCCTTCTTTGATGCAACAGAAAAAACGGTAACTGCCAACGAGGAATTTTCCCTTATTTTAAAAGGACATCTCGGTATGGCGTGGACAGACGCGGATAAAGCGGACACTGCGCTTGAAAACATTTCTATCGGCGTATGGGAAAACGGCACTTTTTCTGCA
>NZ_JAXUNN010000033.1:0-67016 GCF_037235575.1 Congzhengia sp.
ATGGGCCAGCTGATTATTGAAGACAACAAAATTAAATTTAAGAGAAATATTATGTCTGAGCGTGAATATAACCGGACAGACACAGAAAGTATTTTCGGCAGCTTAGAATATTGGAACTGCGACATTCCGGTGGATTCCTCCGGCGGAGAGCAGCACGTAGGAATTTTAAAGAACTTTACTGCAGCCATTTTAGATGGGGAGAAACTGCTTGCGCCGGGCTATGAGGGAATAAACGGCTTAACCATTTCTAACGCCATTCACTACAGTGCGTTTACAAACAAGTGGGCGGACGTGACGAATTTCCCCCACGACGAGTTTTATGAACTGCTTCAGGAGAAAATTAAAAACTCTACATTTAAAAAAGAAGTGAAAGAACAAAAAACGCTGGACGCAGATTCCATGTCGTCGACACACTAAAAGGAGAGATTAAAGTTATGGATAAACGAATTGGAGCACAGTTATATTCCTTGCGTACGTTTTTGGAAAAACCGGAGGATTTAGACCCCACTTTTGCAAAAGTTGCGGACATCGGCTACAAAACCATTCAGGTTTCAGGACTGGGGCCTATGCCGTATTCTCTCATTAAAGAAAAGGCCGACCAACACGGCTTGGAAATTGTCTGCACCCACATGGGCATGAACAGATATATTCACGAAATTGACGGCGTTATTGCGGACCACAAAGCAATGGACTGCAAAATTGCCGGTATTGGTGCAATGCCCGGCGAATACCGTGAGGATTTGGACGCCTTAAAAAAGTCGATTAACCACTTTAATAAATTTTCAGAGGAGCTGGGCAAAGAGGGCATTACCTTTGGTTACCACAACCACGGGTTTGAGTTTGTGAAGCTTGACGGCAAGTTTATTATGGATTATATCGTAGAAAACACAGACATCAGTTTCATTGTAGATACATATTGGTTTGCGTTTGCAGGAATCGACCCGGCGGCGTATATTAAAAAGCTGGGTAAGCGCGCCATTGTGGTGCATTTTAAAGATTTAAAAGCCCTGCCAAACAACACGGTGACCATGTGTGAGGTTATGGAAGGCAACTTAAACTGGGATTCCATTATCAAAGCATGTGAAGAAGCAGGAGCAGGCTATGCTATGGTGGAACAGGACAACGCGCCGGACGGCGACGCGTTTGCCAGCATGGCGCTGAGCTATAAAAATTTGACCACAAAGGGCTTTATTTAAAACGGCCGGAAAGGAACGAGCGTTATGTTACATGCCGCAATTGTGGGATACGGCAACATTGGTCCCACCCATGCCGCGGGGCTGAAAACGGCGGAATTTGCGAACCTTAGCGTGATTTGCGATATTCAGGCGGACAGGGCAAAGATTGGGGCGGCCGAGTATGGCTGCCGCGCGGTTTCTGATTATGATGAAGTTTTAAAAGACGGCAGCGTTGACGTTGTTCATGTCTGTACGCCCCATTACCTGCATAAGGACATGGCGGTGAAAGCGCTTTCTGCCGGCAAGCATGTGGTATTGGAAAAACCTCTTTCCATGAACAAGGCTGAGCTTAAGGAGCTAATTTCAGCTCAGGAAACCTTCGGGAAAAAGGTTTGTGTCATGTTCCAAAACCGGAAGAATAACGCTGTTCAGGTGTTAAAGGAACTGACAGACAGCAAAAAATTCGGCAAACTTCTTGCTATTTCCGGTTTTATGACCTGGGACAGGGACGAAGCCTATTACGCCCAGGACGAATGGCGCGGGAAATGGGCAACCGAGGGCGGCGGCGTGCTGATAAACCAGGCGGTGCACCTTTTGGATTTAATGGGCTACATCGGCGGAAAAATTGAGGCGGTGAAAGCCTCCATCTCTACAAAACGCCTTGCGGGCGTTGTTGAGGTGGAGGACACGGCTGACGCGCTGCTGTTTTATGAGAACGGTATGCGGGGCTGCTTCTATGCGTCCAATGCATATACTACAACAACGCCTTTTCAGCTAACCGCTGAGTTTGAACTGGGCAGGATCCGCTACAGCGACAATTTTTTGTATGAGATTAAAAACGGGGAAGCGCCCCGGATTGTTGCGGGTAACGACATGAACACCCCGGGAAAATCCTGCTGGGGCTCCGGCCATGCACAGGTGATTGACGAGTTTTATAAAGCGCTTGAAAACAAAACAGACGACTATCTGGCCTTAAGTACGGGGGTCGATACGTCAAATCTTTTATTCTCCATTTATGAGAGCGCAAAGGACGGAGAAAAACAGGTAAAATTAACAGACTGAAGGAGGAAAAAACATGCAGATGACCTTTCGATGGTATGGGGACGATGACCCGGTAACGCTTTCTAAAATCCGCCAGATTCCGGGAATGACAGGAATTGTTTCCGCCATTTATGATATTCCGGTTGGCGAGGTTTGGCCGGAGGAAAAAATTAAAGCATTAAAAGAAAAGGTTGAAAGCGCAGGGCTAAAGCTTTCTGTCATTGAAAGCGTTCCGGTACACGAGGACATTAAAATGGGCACGGGAGACCGGGACAGATATATTGAAAATTACTGCCAAACCCTGAAAAACCTATCTAAATTCGGCATTGACTGTGTGTGCTATAACTTTATGCCGGTGTTCGACTGGACGCGCTCCGACCTGGCCCATGAGCTTTCAGACGGTTCCAACGCCTTAGTTTACTATAAAGACCAGGTGGCGCATATGGACCCGGTAAAGGGCGATTTGTCGCTCCCGGGCTGGGACGCAAGCTACACAAAAGACTCTTTGGCGCGGCTTTTAGAAAGCTACAGCAAAATCACAGAAGAAGACATGTGGAACAACTTAAAATATTTCTTAGACAAGGTGATTAAAGTTGCCGAAGAAGTGCACATCAAAATGGCAATTCACCCGGACGACCCGCCCTGGAGCATTTTCGGCCTGCCGAGAATTATTACAGATAAGCAGAACTTAGAGCGGTTTTTAAAGCTTTATGACAGCAAATATAACGGCTTAACGCTGTGCAGCGGCTCGCTGGGCGTAACAGAGTCGAACGACGTGGTGGACATGATTTATTCGTTTGCTGACAGAATTCATTTTGCTCATGTGCGGAACGTGAAAATTACGGAGGACGGCTCTTTTGAAGAGTCTGCACACCTTTCCTCCTGCGGGTCGTTAGACATTGTAAAAATTATGAAGGCGTATCACGACACGGGCTTTACCGGATACGTGCGCCCCGACCACGGCAGAATGATTTGGGGCGAAACAGGCCGCCCGGGCTATGGCTTATATGACAGGGCGCTGGGCGCGACCTATATTAACGGTATCTGGGAAACCCTTGAAAAATTAGACAAGTAAGGGAGAACGCAATGAAAAAATTTATGGACGAAAATTTTCTTCTGGAAACAGAAACGGCCAAAAAGCTGTTTTTTGAAGTGGCTAAGGATTTGCCGATTTACGACTATCACTGTCATTTGTCCCCAGAAGAAATTTATGAGGATAAACAGTTTAAAAACATCACCGAGGTTTGGCTGGGCGGCGACCACTACAAGTGGCGCTTTATGCGCTGGATGGGCGTGCCGGAAGAGCAAATTACAGGCAGCGCCTCTGACTATGACAAGTTCTTGGCCTATGCAAAGGCCATTCAGTTTGCGGCGGGCAACCCGCTTTACCACTGGTCGCACTTAGAGCTGCAGCGGTATTTTGGTATTTATGAAACGCTGACGGAGAAAACTGCACCTAAGATTTGGGAAAAAGCGAATGCGATTATTGCAAGCGGCGACTTTTCTGCAAGAAAGCTCATTGAAAAGTCTAACGTGGCGTTTATCGGCACCACCGACGACCCCACCAGCGATTTGAAATATCACCTCGCTCTGGCGGAAGACAAAAATTTTAAAACAATCGTGAAACCTACGTTCCGCCCCGACCCGGCGGTGAACATTCAAAAGGACGGATTTGCCGAATATATCGAAAAGCTGGGCGCGGTTTGCGGCACAACTATATCTGACATCGACGGGCTGTATGATGCACTCCGGTCACGAATTGAATTTTTCCACCAGGCAGGCAGCAGAATTTCCGATCACGGCATTGTGAGCGTTCCGTTCTTAAAGGCGGATAAAAACGAGGTAGACGCCATCTTTAAAAAGGCGCTCAGCGGTGAAACGGTAAGCGACTGTGAAGCTGAAAAATATCAGACGGCAGTTATGCTGTTCTGCGGAAAAGAGTATGCTGCGCGCGGCTGGGTAATGCAGCTTCACGCTGCGGCAATCCGCAACAACAACACACCCATGTTTAAAAAGTTAGGCCCCGACACGGGCTTTGATTCGATTTTAAACGTGAACCTGGCGGAAAAACTCTCACGCTTTATGGACACGCTGTTGATTGACGGGAATCTTCCGAAAACTATTTTGTATAGCTTAAGCCCCATCGATAACTCTCTGCTGGTTTCCATGGCGGGCAATTTTGAGGGTGACGGCATTAAAGGCAAAATTCAGCACGGCTCGGCATGGTGGTTCAACGACCATATCGACGGTATGGTAGATCAGATGAAAACTTTGGGGAATCTTGGCGCGCTGGCCTCTTTTGTGGGTATGCTGACAGATTCAAGAAGCTTCTTGTCCTACCCCCGGCATGAATATTTCAGAAGAATTCTCTGCAATTTAATCGGCGGCTGGGTGGAAAACGGCATGTATGCCGACGACCGGGAAATTTTAGATAAACTCATTGCAGACGTTTGCTTTAACAACGCGAAAAACTATTTTTTAATGTAAAGGAAGATTGATGATGAAATTACCGTTTGATATTGACTTAAAGGGCAAGGTCGCAGTTGTTACAGGCGGCGGCGGCGTGCTTTGCGGCATGTTCGCAAAGGCGCTGGCCTCCTGCGGGGCAAAGGTTGCCGTTTTAGACCTTCGGAAAGAAGCTGCGGACGCGGTTGCCGACGAAATCAAAGCAGACGGCGGAACAGCCATTGGCGTCTGCGCAAATGTTTTAAGCCGCGAAAGCTTAGAAGAAGCGAAAAAGCAAGTGAACAATGCGTTCGGCACCTGCGACATTTTGTTAAACGGCGCCGGCGGCAACAACCCTCGGGGTACGACCACGAAAGAATACTACGAAATCGGCGACGAAGACAAAGAGGATTTGGTGTCCTTCTTCGACTTGGACCCCGACGGCGTGTCCTTTGTGTTTAACTTAAACTTTTTGGGAACGCTCCTTCCCACTCAGGTGTTTGCCAAGGATTTAATCGGCAAAAAAGACGCGGTGATTTTAAACGTGTCCTCCATGAACGCGTTTTGCCCGCTCACCAAAATTCCGGCCTACAGCGGCGCAAAAGCGGCTGTTTCTAACTTTACACAGTGGCTTGCGGTGCACTTTTCAAAAGTGGGCATCCGCGTGAACGCCATTGCCCCGGGGTTCTTTGTAACAGACCAGAACAGGGCGCTTTTGAAAAATCCCGACGGGAGCCTGACGCCCCGGTCGGAAAAAATTCTTTCGCAAACCCCTATGGGCAGGTTCGGCGAAGCGGAGGAACTGATCGGCACACTGTTATTTTTGGTGTCTGACGAGGCGGCGTCCTTTGTAAACGGTGTTGTTATTCCTGTTGACGGCGGGTTTGCGGCCTACAGCGGAGTTTAAGCATCTTTTTGCCGGGAAGCAATTGCTTCCCGGCTTTTTTGTGATTCATTTGTCAAAAATACTTGCAAAAATGGAAATTATATGGTATATTATTGAATATTATCGATAGAAATGGGGAAGAAAACAAGCATGGATGCACTGAATCGAATTGTTCTGAAAATCAACGACATTGTTTGGGGCATGCCGCTGATTATTTTTATTCTGGCAGTAGGAATTTATTTGACCGTTCGCTTGGGCGTGCTTCAAATACGTCATTTGCCCAAAGCATTAAAGTTCATGGTGAAAAATGAGGAGGGCGGCGACGGCGAGGTTTCCAGCTTCGGCGCGCTGTGCACTGCGCTTTCTGCCACAATCGGAACGGGAAACATTGTGGGTGTGGCGACTGCAGTGTGCTCCGGCGGCCCAGGAGCGCTTTTCTGGATGTGGATGGCCGCGTTTTTCGGCATGGCGACAAAATATGCCGAGGGCGTGCTGGCAATTAAATACCGCACGGTGGATGAAAATGGGCATGTTTTAGGCGGCCCGTTTTACTACATTGAGCGCGGCATGGGAAAACGGTGGAAGTGGCTTGCCAAGCTGTTTGCATTTTTCGGCGTTTGCGTGGGCCTGTTCAGTATCGGAACCTTTACGCAGATTAACGGGATTACTTCGGCTGTGAAAAACTTTTTCGACCCGGCAAACAACTACATGGTGAGCCTGTTTGGCAGAGAATATTCCTGGTATGTGGTGATAGCTGGCCTGCTTTTAACTGTTTGTGTGGCGCTGGTTATCATCGGCGGAATCCGCCGCATTGCAAACGTTACCCAGGTGATTGTGCCGTTTATGGCCATTACCTATGTGGTGTTCTGCCTGATTTTGCTGGTGCTCAATTACAGAGCAATTCCCGATGCGTTTGTTCAGGTCGTGCAGGGCGCTTTTAACCCCAGGGCCGTTACCGGAGGTGTTGTGGGCAGCATGATTGTTGCCATGCAAAAGGGCGTTGCCCGGGGCATTTTTTCTAACGAGTCCGGCTTGGGTTCCGCGCCCATTGCAGCTGCCGCGGCAAAGACTAAAGAGCCTGTGCGCCAGGGTTTGGTTTCTATGACGGGAACGTTTATTGACACCATCGTGATTTGCACTATGACAGGCCTGACCATTGTTTTAACCGGCGCGTGGAAATTTGAGGGGTTAGAGGGCGTTGCGGTAACCACTGCGGCGTTTCAGCAGGGGCTTCCCTTTGCAACCTCTGTGGCTTCGTTTATTTTAATGATTTGTTTGGTGTTTTTTGCTTTTACCACAATTTTGGGCTGGGATTATTATTCCGAGCGGTGCTTAGAATATTTAACCGGCGGAAACAAAAAAGCGGTTTCGGTTTACCGCTGGATTTACCTTTTGGCAATATTAATCGGCCCTTACATGACGGTTTCGCTGGTGTGGAACATTGCAGATGTGTTTAATGGTCTGATGGCGTTCCCCAACTTAATTGCGCTTTCCGTTTTAAGCGGCGTTGTCATTAAAGAAACAAAAGAATATTTTAAAAAGATAAAATAAAGTAAGACAAAAAACAAAAGAGATACAAACAGAATTGTTTGTATCTCTTTTACGTAGCTTTAATTAAGGAAGAATCCAGATTTCATCATATTTTGCTTCAAAAGATACAGCAACCATTGCGGTATCTTTTACAAGAAAAACGGTTAAAGAGTCGGCAGTTTTTTTGGTGTCATATTCTGACCAACCATGCTCAAGCAGATAACCGACGTAATCGACCATTTCACTATATTCACCAAATTTTGTGTTTTCGTATGCATACAACATTCCGCCGTCGTCAAATTCAGTGGTATCCATTAATTCAATTCCGGTCACATATGTATAATCAGGAACAACAGTATTTGGATAATACAATATAGTATCATCTCTGTGAGAATCATTCGGGGTGTCGCCAGAGCCCTTTTCGATGTTATTATAATCGATAGGTTTTGTTTTAATGAATACAGTACGGGTATCTGCATCCCACGATACATCGCAGTTAAAGGCTTCTGAAACAAATCTTGCGGGTACTAATGTTCTATCATTAACAATCATAGGGGGGACGTCAATGGCTACTTTTTCGTTGTTAACAATCATCTCATTTTCACCAATGGTGCATTTTACTAGATATGCTTCATTATAAGCTGTTATTGTTCGCGTGGAATCATCCCATTCAACAGCAGCCCCCAATGCTTCAAAAATAGCTCTTAACGGAACCATTGTTCTTCCGCCAATAAGTTGTGGAGGAACATCGAATGAAACTTGATAATCGTCGACCAATACTTTAATATTTTGATTGGCATATGCAGGGATACAAGAAAATATAAGCATTACGGTAGTACATAAAATGGCGAGAAATTTCTTTTTCATAATAAAATCTCCTTTTAAATATTTTTTATATAATACCTGCACTGCCTTGATTTAGAACGTTTTATTATGCACCACACTTTTGTTCTGTAAATTAAAAAAGGCGTGCAGCCGAAGCCACACGCTGAAAAACACATAGCTCCAATTGTCGCCAAACAAAATTTTAACATAACTTATCAAGTATATGCAAAATAGAGCATCTGTATTTTTACCAAAAAAGTAAAAAGTACACATACTTAATAAGCTTGAATATTAAAATTTTGTTTGGCAATTATTATTATATCACTATATTTGCTTTTTGTCCATATTTTTCAAAAAATAAACAGCAGACTTACAAAAAGTCTACTGTTTGCTTTATCGGATTTTTATTCAAATGTGGGTGTTGCATACATTGGCACGATTTGTATGTATGTGTTACCGGGGTTTAACATGAGGGGCGAGCCGTCTTCTAACGTATAAACGGTTTTTGCTTCGCGGGATTGTTTCGACCAGTTGATTTTCACCATTTTCCCGTCGGACAAATAATACCCCGTTCCGCTGCCGAGGTTGGATAAATCCTGCCTGTCTTTGTTTTCCCCGTCTGCCAGGGGTGTATTTTTAAGCTGGTATAAAATAATGTTTTTGGCACTGAGCGCCTCGCCGGTTTGGGAAACGTGTTCCTTACCGTTCACATAGCGGACATAGCGCTTTGTTGCTTCGTCATACACATAATTCAGCTTATAAAACTTGGCGTAGGGAATCGCGACCTTTGTAATTTCTTCGCCGCCCTCCGGCACCGTGTCAACCTTGTTATAGTCGGGAATTTTGTTATCTGTTTCCAAGCTATATCCCTTTTTGTTTTTTGCATAATCTGAAAGCTTCACCGTGCTGGTGTATAGGTTATGCCACGTTTTGTCGTAGGTGTTGTCCCGCCAAAAGCAAGAGCCGTCGCCTAAAACGCCGTTTATATTTTGAATGCCCAGAGCGGAAATGTCCTTTGCGGCTTTGGGACTCCAGCCCGCATGGCCGTAGACCGCGCCGTTTTCCATTGCATAGTCTAAAAAGTAATGGCGCGAAGAGCGAACAGGGCCGATTTTTTCCAGGCCATAGTCTTTAAATAAAGCCATAAAGCGGGTGGACTGTCCCTCCACCACAATTTCATATACCAGATATGCGTTTTCCAGCCCAATTTGTGGGCGGGCTTTTTCGCTGTCGTTATCAATCATAACAGCGATGGGACGCACATGTTCTTTTTCTTTCATTTCAGCATAATACGGGTCTACCTCTTCCTCCGGTTCAACAGCATAGAGATTATTTTGTGCGTTCGGATTGTCTTTTGGCTTCCCGCAGGAGGAAACCAGCATCATAGCGGCAAGGGCCAGCAGAAGTATTCTTTTTTTCATAAGCGTTCTCCTTTTAGTTTTTCAGAAAGGGCAGTCAGCGCCGCCTTTCTGTGACTTACCTTGTTCTTCTCCTCCATCGTCATCTCTGAAAAGGACTTGCCATATTCCGGGGCGAAAAAGACCGGGTCGTAGCCAAAGCCGTTTTCGCCGCGTTTGCTGTCAATAATGATTCCCGGGCAGCTTGTGCCGAAGGTTTCAATTTTTCTGCCGTCGGGAAAAATAAGGCACATGGCGCATGCAAACCGTGCCCCGCGCTTATCTTTTGGAACGTCTTTTAGTTCCGCGAGCAGTTTGTTTACGTTTTCGTCGTCTGTGGCGTGCTCGCCGGCAAACCGGGCGGAATAAACCCCGGGGCGGCCGCCGAGCGCTTCCACTTCCAGTCCGGAGTCGTCTGCCAAAACAGGCAGCCCCGTGCGTTTAGAAATCTCAAAGGCTTTAATATATGCATTCTCTGCAAAGGTTGTTCCGGTTTCTTCTACGTCACATTCAATGCCCACGTCAGACAGGCCCAGCACTTCAATGTCGCTTAGAATTTCGCGGATTTCTTTGAGCTTTCCCTGATTGCCTGTGGCAACTAACAGTTTATTTAACATATTTTTCTACCAATGCATCGATTGTTTTTTCGCAATATCCTTCCGGGCGCGCTTCTTGAAACAGCGACCAGCACTCGTTGTGGGTAACAGAGGCGCCGGGGGCAATAGAGGAGATTTCGCCCAAGGTTTCCATTTCTAAAAACAGCGCGTTGGTAAAGGTTTCGAAAGACATGCCGCCGTCAGGATAACACCCGTTTTCAATGGGGGCATATTGTTTGATGAACAGGTCGCCGTGGTTAAAATACATGGCAAAGCCGTGCTCGCTGTTAATTCCCACTTTAAATTTGTCCGGATGGCCGCTCTTTTGCTCTAAGCCAATGTATTTGTTGCCCCAGGTAACGCGGTCGTCCATCATGTTGGTATACGGCCAAAGCGCCATTAAACGGTTGCCTAAAAGGCCTGTGTCTTTCGTGGGCTGGGCCACAATTTCAAACCCGCCGGGAGATAAAACCGTCAGCGTCCAGGGGGCAAGCTTAACGTCCCAGGCGGCGCAGTTGGTGATTTTGTGCGTCAGGCTCACCTTGCTGGAATCCGGGTCTAAGGTAATAGCAATTTCAAACTGATATTGGTTCCAGGTCTGAGCCGCAGGCTTAAACACCGCACCGTTTTCAATCAGTTCATAGGGCACGGGCTCGTTGTCAGGATAATAGCTTTTGGGCATGCCCTCAGGGCTGGTCCAAAGCCTGTGTCCGCCATAGATATACCAGGTGCCGCCGCCGAATTTGTCAAAGGCCGGGCCAGATTCGCTGAAATCCCTGTTTACATCTTCAAACATCATGTTATCCCCGTCTATGAATGAATAGTTGATCACGCGGGGGCCAACGTCAATTGTCACAAGCAGCTTAACGATGCCATTTGCAATTTCTAAACATTTGCCAAAATTTTTGTACTCTGTAACATTGGTTGTAACTTTTCCCATTTAAAAATCCTCCTTAAGATATATAAAAAATATATTATACCGTCGTTTCTAAAAACGCACATGCGCCTGAAACCAAAATTTCCGCCTCCTGTGCGGCGAAGAAAAAGGTGTCGCCTTTGCGGAAGAGGAACCTTTCGCCGCCGGCTTGAATGGTGCCTTCGCCGGACAGGAATGTGACGCTTGAAAATGAGTTTTGCGTGGTTTTTAAGGTTACTTCTGCATGAGACGTATATTTTTTTGCCGTGAAGTATTTACAAGACGCCGCCTCATAAATTTCCACGCCGTTCTTTTGAGATAAAAGTTTAGGCGTAAAGTCTGTTTTTATTTCCTTTGCCAGGCAGGAAACATCGGCCGCCTTTTCCACATGGAGCTCACGGGGTTTTCCGTCTGCTCCTGTGCGGCCCCAGTCGTAAACCCGGTAGGTGGTGTCGGAATTCTGCTGGATTTCGCAGATGAAAAGCCCCGCCCCAATGGCGTGAATGGTGCCGGATTTCACAAAAAACACATCGCCCGGTTTTGCCGGAACAAAGTTTAAATATTCCGTTAAGGTGTTGTTTTGCACCGCGGATAAAAAAGCTTCTTTTGTCATGTCCTGATTTAAGCCATAAACCAGTTTTGCGCCTGGCTCCGCCTCCACTACATACCACACCTCGGTTTTTCCGTAGCTGCCGTTTTCGTGTTTCATGGCATAGGCGTCGTCCGGATGAACCTGAACGGACAGGTCGGCCTTTGCGTCAATAAGCTTGATTAAAACCGGAAACTGGTCGAACTGCGCAGCGTTTTTTCCGACAATGTTCATTCCTTTTTCCTGATACGCGCGGATAACGCGGCTTAAGGGCTGGCCGTTAAATTCACCGCCCAAAACGGTACTTTCCCCGTTTTTATGGCAGGAAAGCTCCCAGCTTTCTGCTGTTTTATCAAATGGTGTATCTTTAAAATAAGCAGATTTTAGCTTGCTTCCGCCCCATATGTAGTCTTTAAATGCGGGACTAAGCCGAAATGGTTTGATCATGTTAAGACTCCTTTTGTGGAATTTCCTGTTTCATTTTACCACACAATTAAAAAAATGTAAATAATATTTCAAATTCTATTGTGTTTTTCGCGCATTTCGTATAAAATAATAAAAAAGCCGCCAAATTTTGCGGCAAAAAATTGTAAGGGGAAAATTTGCTGTGAATGAAATGTACAATGCAATTGTCGGGCAGTCCGGCGGGCCCACTGCGGCCATTAACGCCAGCCTAGCCGGCGTAATTAAAAAAACATGCGAATCGGAAAAAATCGGGAAGATTTTCGGCATGTTAAACGGCATCAGCGGCATGATGGAAGAACGGATTGTCGACCTGAGCAGTTTGGGCAGTGATGAAGATAAGCTGTCGTTGCTTTCTAAAACGCCGGCGTCATTTTTAGGCTCCTGCAGGTTTAAACTGCCGGAGGAGGACAGCCCGATTTACGACAGGATATTCGACGTGCTGGAAAAGTATCAAATTCGATATTTCTTTTACATAGGCGGAAACGACTCTATGGACACGGTGTTAAAGCTTTCCGCTTTTGCATTGAAAAAGGGGAAGGATATCCGGTTTGTGGGCGTTCCCAAAACCATAGACAACGACCTGCCGGGTACCGACCACACGCCGGGATTTGGCAGCGCCGCAAAATATATTGCGTCTACCGTCCGCGAAATTTCGGCCGACTCTTCTGTTTATAACGTGAATTCCGTGACCGTAATTGAAATTATGGGCAGAAATGCCGGCTGGCTCACAGGCGCGTCTGCTCTTGCCCGGTATAAGGGTTTTGGGCCGGATTTAATTTATTTGCCGGAGCATACGTTTCATTTCAGTCAGTTTTACGACGACATTGCAAAAATATCTAAAAATAAGAAAAATATTGTGGTGGCCATTTCGGAAGGTGCCCGCACGAAAGACGGAAAATATGTCTGTGAGGCGGTGTCCAACGGCATTGTGGACGTGTTCGGGCACAAATATCTGGGCGGAACAGCCCGCGTTTTAGAAGGGTTTGTTCGGAAAAAGTTTGGATTTAAGGCCCGGGGCATTGAGCTAAACGTTTCTCAGCGCTGCGCCGGTCATTTGCTCAGCAAAACCGACATATCAGAATCGTTTCAGGTAGGCAGCAGTGCGGTGGAACTGGCGCTTAAGGGCAAAACGGGCATTATGACCGCCATTGCCAGAATGTCAAATGCGCCTTATCGGTCTGAATGTGTGGCGGTGAATATTGCCGCGGCGGCAAACCAAGAGAAAACGGTGCCCCGCCATTTTATCAGCGAGCGGGGAAACGACGTAACAGAAGACTTTATTCAATATGCCGCGCCGTTGATTGCCGGTGAAGTTCCGGTGGAATTTGAAAACGGACTGCCGAAAATGTTGGTGTTAGAAAAGGAAGCGTAAGCTTCCTTTTTTTGGATATATTTTGGTTTTTTGGGGAAAAATAGGCAAAACGAAACTGTGGAGGAAATCATGAACGTACTTTATAGAAACGGCGATATTTTAACAATGGAGCACGGGGCATATCCAGAGGCGGTACTCACCTTAGGCGGCAGAATTGCATTTGTTGGCAGCGGGGAGGAAGCAAGGCGTCTTGCGCCGGAGAATGTTGTTGACTGCGATTTGGCGGGGAAAACCCTGATGCCGGCGTTTGTAGACTCTCACAGCCATATCTCTGCCGTGGCAAACGGGACCTTGCAGCTCAATTTGGAAAACTGTCAAAGTGCAGATGAGGTGAAAAAGGCTTTGTCTGCTTACATTGAAAAAAACCGCATTGGCCCTGACGAATGGATTTTGGCGTTTGGATATTCCGGCACGCTTTTGAAAACCGATTTAGACGAGGTGTGTAAAAATCCTGTGTTCGTCAGCGGAAAGTCCAAGCATTTCGGAATTTTTTCCTCCTGTGCGCTGCATCTTTTGGGGATTGATTCAAAAGACGGTTATTTGGAGGAAACCGCGCTGTATGAGGCAGAAAAACAAATCCCCATGCCGGGCTATGAAAAGCTGAAAGAGGCGTACCGGAAAGCTGAAAACGAATATTTTTCCTATGGGATTTGCACCATTCAGGATGCATGCGTGCCGCAAGAGCTGTTTTCGTTTTATAACGAGGCTGTGAAAGAAAATTTGTTTTGCGCCGATATTGTTGTATATGCCGATGCGCGGGATTTGAACAAAGCAAAAGAAGAACTGGCACAAATTTGGCAGCAGTATAAAAATCACGTTAAGATGTGCGGTGCGAAGCTGTTTTTAGACGGCTCGCCCCAAACGAAAACAGCATGGATGAAAGAGCCGTATGTTGGCGGCGGAACAGGATTTCGTGCAATGGACGACGATGCGTTGCGCGCTCATCTTGAAACCTGCTCCCGGCATAATTTGCAGGTGATTGCCCACGCAAATGGTGAT
The DNA here is from genome assembly GCF_037235575.1 of Congzhengia sp. NCBI lineage: Bacteria > Bacillati > Bacillota > Clostridia > Eubacteriales > Oscillospiraceae > Congzhengia > Congzhengia sp. Next base: position 14,237 of record NZ_JAXUNN010000033.1, read on the forward strand.
ATGGCAGCAAAACAGTTTATTGACGCGCTTTTAGAACAAAAGCGCATGCCTCCGCGCCCGGTGGTGATTCACGCCCAGACCATTTCAGATGCAGAAATTGAACGGATTGCCGGCAAAGACATTTCGCTTTCTTTTTTTGTGGCGCACACATACTATTTCGGTGATATTCACATGAAAAATTTAGGGGCAAAAAGGGCGGGGCGCATCAGTCCCTGCGGAACGGCAGAGCGGTGCGGCGTGCGGTTTACACTTCACCAGGACGCACCGGTGATTCGCCCGGATATGTTCGAAACCATTTATTGTGCGGCTGCGAGGAAAACAAAAGACGGCGCGGCCCTTTCAGAGAAAGAGCGCATTTCCGTTTACGACGCGCTTTTGGCCGTGACGAAAAATGCAGCATATCAATGCTTTGAAGAAAACGACAAAGGAAGCATTCGGGAGGGCAAGAAGGCTGACCTGATTATTGTCAGCCAAAACCCGCTGAAAATTCAGCGGGAGTGCGTAAAGGATATTTTAGTTTTAGAAACCATTAAGGACGGCAAAACCGTTTTTAAGCGAGACCAAAAAATTTAATGAGATAAACGGAAATAAAAATACTGAACACGCTTAAAACCGAACTGATGGAAATGCCGTAGGCGCTGATTTCAGCTGAAACGCCCATCTGCTTTGCCATGGCAAAGCAGTTCACCGCAGCAGGGGAGGCGCTCATAATGGCCAGCACCATGAGGTGGTTTCCCCGCCAGCCAAACAGGGCCGCGGTAATTAACACAAACGCCGGCGCGAACAGATTTCGCAGAAAAGACGCAAACAAAATATAGGCCTTGTCCTCCTGAAATCCACGGAGGGTGATGGAAGCGCCGATGATGATGAGCCCCATGCAGGAGGCGATGTCACCTAAGGTCTTAATGCTTTTTTCTGCAATGGGGAATACGGGAATTTGAAACACAGCAAATAAAAGTCCTAACGCGGTGCCGATAATTAAGGGGTTTTTTAAAATTCCCAGAATCACTGCGCCGGGGCTTTTTTTCTCTACGCCGTAGTACGACAAAATGATAACCGCCGAAACATTATACAAAATGATTACGAACGACAGAGTAACGGCGGTTAAAGTCACGCCGGCTCCGTCCAACAGGTTGACGGCAATGGGCATGCCCGCGATGGCGAAATTGGAGCGATAGGCCAGCTGAATGACCGCGCCCTTTTTCTTTTTGTCCTGAATAAAAAAGCACATGGCAATGACCACGCCAATCAGCACCAAAATCAGCGCCAGTGTGAAAAGAAAAAATTTGCCGTCGAAGCTTTGGTGAATGTCCGACGTGGATATGTTGTGAAAAATGAGGCACGGAGTGCCTACATAAAACACCAGCTTTACAATTTCATTTTTTGTTTTTTCGCTGAAAAAGTTTAACCTATTTAGCAAAAGCCCAACAAAAATAACAACAAAAACAGGCAGAACGGCGTTTGCCGTGTAAACCATTAATTCCATTTATTCATTGCTCCTATGTAAAATTTAACTGCGTTTATTATATACCGAAAACCGCTTTGCGTCAACGGCATTTCGGCGGTTCACATTCTTTTTTCGGTTTTTTTGGTTTGCAGGGGCCGCACTTTTTGTCCAGAATGGGCCGGAGCTCTTTAAACTCTATTTCGTCTATAATCCGCAGCAGTTCGCACAAGCTGAATTTCCCCATAAATTTCACTCCTCTCAATATCAATGTATGATTTTTTCAAAATATTTTTACAAAATAATTAATTTTTTTGCGTTTATCCGTTGCAAAATCTGAAAAAGTATGATATTATAAATAAAATTGTTACAAATTTGTGAAATTGTAGGTTCAACACACAGGAGAAAAATTATGAAGAACAAATGGATCATACCTGTCGTGCTGTTTGCCGTGCTGGTGGTGTGTTACGTTGTGAGAGGCTTTTTTCAAACACGCATCACCGTGGAAATGCTCCAGACGGACAAAATTGAAGAAAGCAGTTCCGGTTTGGGTGTTTTGGTGAAATCTGAAAGCGTAAATTCGGTTTCCATCGGCGGCGCTGCAGAGGTTTCGGTGAGAAACGGCCAGCGGGTGTCAAACGGCCAGCTGATTGCCACAGTTTACGGCGGGACGACGGATGAAAGCGTGAAAACGCAGCTTGCCGATGTGAATAAAAAAATTAACGCCATGAAAGACAGCAATGCAGGCGATTCGGTTTTCATTAACGACGCGACAAAGATTGAAAGCGAAATAGCGGACACTGTGGACCAGGTGATTGTAAAAGTGACAGAACACGATTTAGAGTCCATTTCCGAATATAAATACCGCATCAGTACGTTAGCGGATCAAAAGGCCGTTGCAAAGGGAGAAAAGAAAGGATTTTCCAACGATTTGGTTCAGCTTCAGGCTGAAAAATCGGTGTTGGAATCGCAGCTTGGCAAAATCGAAAACGTGGTGGTTGCCTCCTCCCCCGGAATTTTTATTGAGGGCAGCGACGGGTTTGAAGAAACACTTACGCCGGATGCAATTTCAACATTAACGCCAAACACCGTAAAAGAAGTGATTAACCGGGACAAAAACGGAGAAATCACCCGTCAGGACGGCAGCAATTACACTTATAAAATTGTAAACAACTATTCCTATTATGTTGCAGTGAACGTTGCCGATTCCTTCGGCGGCGATATTCAGGTGGGCGACAGCGTAAAGGTGCGGTTTTCAGACTTTTCCGCCAGCGACTGTCCGGCTACGGTTCGGCACGTATCCGATAAAAACGAAAAGAACGAAAGAACCGTTGTGGCCGAATGCAGCACATATGTTGACGGGCTTTTGGCAAAACGTGTTGTAAATGTGGATTTTGTGAAAAAGAGTGTTACGGGCTATAAAGTAAAAGTTGAATATCTGCACACGGTGGACAATGCAGTGGGGCTGTTCATCAAGCGGGGCGCTGTGATGAAATTCATTCCGGTTAATATTGTTTACAGCACAGAGGAAGAAGCGGTTGTTTCCGCTGCAAGCAGTGAAAAGCCCATTAAGTCTTATGACGAGGTGGTAACGTCCGCCCCGGAATATTACGACGGCAGAGTAATTGTTTCACAGTGATTTGGAGGTTAAAATAGAAATTGATACAAGACAATGTTAAGCGCGTAATGGAGGAGATTGCCCGGGCAGCGGCAGCAAGCGGCAGAAAACCGGAGGATATTACCTTGGTTGGCGTGACAAAAACCGTTACGGCGGCTCAGGCAAAAGAACTGATAGACGCTGGGGTTACAAATCTTGGCGAAAATCGGGTGCAAAGCCTTTTGGATAAATATGAAACGTTAAAAGACGAACCTGCCTGGCACCTCATTGGGCATTTGCAGACCAACAAAGTGAAATACATAGCCGACAAGGTTTCCATGATTCATTCGGTAGACAGCTTAAAGCTGGCAGAAGAAATTGACCGTCGTTTTCAGATGGCAGGCAGAACAGCAAATATTTTAGTTCAGGTGAACGTTTCTGGGGAGGAAAGCAAGTTCGGCATTCAGCCGGAGGACGCATTCCCGCTCATGGAAAGCCTTTCGCAGCTGAAAAATATTCAGGTTTGTGGACTGATGACCATGGCGCCGAAAACCGACCATCCCGACGACTGCAGAAAGTTTTTTTACGGTTTACATAAATTATCTGTTGACATACGGGACAAAAAATACGATAATATAAATATGGGGCAATTGTCTATGGGCATGAGCGGCGACTTCCGCGAAGCCATTTTAGAGGGAGCCACCATAGTGCGCATTGGCAGTGCGCTGTTTCAATAACTTCGTTTACACCACTTAGAATATATACAACAAACGCAGAAAACCAGAAAATAGTTACATAGGAGGATGTTTTATGAGTGCAATGAACAAAATGCTGAAGTGGATAGGAATTGCGGAGGAGGACGACGAAGAATTTTTCGACACGGAAACAGATATGGATGAAGCAGTTGAGCCTGCTATGCCTTTGGGCAGAAAGGCAAAGGTGTCTTCCATTTCCGGTGGCGCGCCTTCCAGAGTCGTAGTCATCCAGTTCCAGAATTTTGACGACGCGAAAGACGCGGCAGACCATCTCAAAAACAAAAAGCCCGTTGTTGCCAACTTGGAAAAGCTGGACAACGACACAACCCGCAGAGTGGTTGACTTTTTATCCGGCGCTGTTTACGGCGTTGCCGGACGGATTCAAAACGTATCCAACAGAATTTTCCTGATTACGCCTGCTAACGTGGAAGTGACGGGGAATTATCAGGACAACATCAAAGGGTTTCCTTTCGTAAATTAAAGTGAAGAACGAAAACACAGTTGCAGCGGATAATGAGTGGCTAAAACGGTGTGAGGATTTCGAGCAGTCTGTACTGAAGTACAAGAGTGTTCGTTTTTCTCGTTTTGTAAGCCCTCATGATCTGGCTGTATTCAAGTTACGTTTTAAACCGTCGCCATTTATTCATATTTTAGCGTTTGGTGGCGCGTCGGACTGCGAGCGGGTGCAGATTGGATTTTTCCCCGATTTTTTAGAACCCGACGAGCGTGCGTTCCCTATCAGTCCTATTTTGCTTACTGGGGTTTCAGGCCTTTCCCACCGGGACATTTTAGGCTCGGCTTTAGGGCTGGGGATAAAACGTGAAATGACAGGAGATATTTTTGTTGACGGGGACAGGGCGGTTATTATGAGCGACAGCCAGGTGCGCGATTTTTTGCTTTACCACTTAAAAACCGTGGGCCGGAAAAGAGTTGAGGTTTCCCTCTGCCCGGAGGAGGTTTCCCTTTCGCTGGAGCACGCGTTTCAGATGGTAAGATGTGTTGTTGCATCAGCCAGGCTCGACGCGGTTGTCGGTGTTGCGGCAAACTTTTCGCGCAGCGAGGCTCAGGACAGTATTCTGGGCGGAAACGTCAGCGTGAATTTTGTGCAGACTGCGGACACGTCGAAAAAGCTTTGCGCAGGCGACGTGATTTCTGTTCGCCATCACGGCAGATTCGTGCTGGAGAACATCTGTGGCGAAACGAAAAAGGGCAGGCTGGCTGTGGAACTGAAAAAATATATTTAACGTTTATCCGCCCGCGGTAAGCAATTTTAAAATTTTGTGGGCAGAAAGGTTTTGAAAGCTTATGATTACGCCTGTGGATTTGGAAAACAAAGAGTTTAAAAAGAGCTTTCGTGGCTATGACATGGAGGAAGTTGAGGCATTTTTGGGTGAACTGGTGAAAGACTATGGGAGAATTTACCGCGAAAACGCCAGCTTAAAAGACAAAAACGCAATTTTAAACGATGCGGTTGAAAACTATAAGGGCATGGAAGAAACCATGCGCAGCGCAATCATTTCAGCCCAGAGAACCAGCGACGAGATTATTCGCAATGCCCACGAGCAGGCGGACAATATTGTGAAAGACGCAAAGGTTCGCGCACAGGAGCTTTTAAACGATATGGACGGGCGTATTCAGGCGTTAAACCGCGAGTGCGCCGAAATTGAGGGCCGTTCCAGCTTGCTTCGTGCTAAGCTTCGGACGGTGTTAAACACGTTTGTTCAAATGCTCGACGAACTTCCAGAGGAAAAGGAACATACAAAACGCATTGAAAAGGTTAAACATGAGCAAAATCAAGAAGAAACAAAAAAAGTAACAGAGCAGTAATTTATTTCATTCTTTTGATATACACTATTTAACATAAACAGTTAGGAGAGATATTATGGCAGAGGATTACGGCAAGACGCTGAACTTGCCGCAGACGGATTTTCCCATGCGCGCCAATCTGCCGCAGCGGGAGCCGGAGACATTAAAAAAGTGGCAGGATGAGGACATGTATGAAAAGCTGATGGACAGCAACGAGGGGAAACCGCTTTTCATTTTGCACGACGGCCCTCCTTATGCCAACGGCGACATGCATATGGGCCACGCCCTGAATAAAACGCTGAAAGACGTTATTACCAGGTTTAAAAACATGGACGGCTATAAAGCGCCTTACATTCACGGCTGGGACACCCACGGCCTGCCCATTGAACGGCAGGTTATTAAAATGCTCGGCGTGAACCGGCACGAGGCCGGTGTTGTGAAATTCCGTGACATTTGCCGTGACTTTGCCTTAAAACAGGTTGAAAACCAGAAAACCCAAATTAAGCGTTTGGGCGCTTTGGGCGACTGGGACAATTCTTATATCACCTTAGACCCCAAATTTGAAGCAAAACAGATTGAAATTTTTGGAGAAATGGCCAAACGCGGCTATATCTATAAAGGCTTAAAGCCAATTTATTGGTGCACAGACTGTGAAACAGCTCTGGCGGAAGCGGAAATCGAATATCAGGAGGACAAAACAAACTCCATTTATGTAAAATTCCGTGTAACCGATGACAATGGTGTGTTCCAAAACACCGGAATTGATAAAAACGACATTTATTTTGTGATTTGGACCACCACAACCTGGACCTTGCCGGGCAACGTGGCAATTGCCTTAAACCCAGACTTTGCATATAGCTTAGTAAAAGCAAACGGCGAATATTATGTAATTGCCAAGGAGCTTGTTGATACTGTTATGCAGGCAGGTTCCATAACCGAGTATGAGGAGGTTGCAGTCTACACCGGCAAGGAATTAGAGCTTATCCGCTGTGCGCACCCGTTTTTAGACAGGGAATCGTTAGTGATTAACGGCGACCATGTGACATTGGACGCCGGCACCGGCTGCGTTCATACAGCTCCCGGCCACGGCGCGGAGGACTATGTTGCCTGCAGAAACTATAAGGATATTCCCATCATCGTCCCGGTGGACGGAAAGGGCTATTTAAACGAGCTTGCAGGCGAGTTTAAGGGCTTATACTACGAAAAATCCAATGCAAAAATCATTGAGAAGTTAAAAGAGATAAACGCGCTTTATGCAATAGAAGAAATCATTCACCAATATCCCCATTGCTGGAGATGTCACCAGCCCATCGTGTTCCGCGCAACAGAGCAGTGGTTCGCTTCGGTTGACGACATTAAAGATGACGCAGTTGAGGCAATTAAAAAGGTGCAGTGGATTCCCAAATGGGGCGAAGACCGCATTACGGGAATGGTGCTGGACAGAACAGACTGGTGCATTTCACGACAGCGGACGTGGGGCGTTCCAATTCCGATTTTCTACTGTAAGGAATGTGGAAAAGAACTGATTACGGAAGAATCCATTCAGGCAGTGGCGGATTTGTTCCGCGAAAAGGGTTCCACCGCCTGGTATGAAACCGACGCGAAAGATATTTTACCTGAGGGTACAAAGTGCCCAGCTTGCGGGTGCACGGAGTTTACCAAAGAGCAAGACATTATGGACGTGTGGTTCGATTCCGGATCCAGCCATGCAGGTGTATTAGATGTGAAGCCCGGCCTTCGGTTCCCGGCAGACCTCTACTTAGAGGGCAACGACCAATACCGCGGCTGGTTCCAGTCGTCACTTTTAACATCCATTGCCGCAAGAGGCGTTGCGCCTTATAAAACGGTTATTACCCACGGCATGATTGTGGACGACAGCGGCGACAAAATGTCAAAATCAAAAGGCAACGGCATCAGCCCCCAGGACATTATCGAAAAATACGGCGCTGATTTATTAAGGCTGTGGGTTGTTTCGGCGGACTATAAAACCGACATGCGCATTTCCGACGGCATTTTAAAACAGCTGTCTGAGTCCTACCGTAAAATCAGAAATACGGCAAGATATATTCTGGGAAATATCCACGATTTTAACCCCAACACAGATATGATGGAATTTTCCGATTTACAGGAAATTGACAAATGGGCGCTGATTCGCCTTTCCAAACTGACGGAAAAAGTGCTGGCAGCTTACAGAGCCTATGAGTTCCACATTGTGCAGCACGCAATTCATAATTTCTGCATTGTGGACATGAGCAATTTCTATTTAGACGTCATTAAAGACAGACTTTACACGCAGAAAGCAAACAGCCCCGCACGCCGTGCGGCACAGACGACAATGTATAAGATTTTAGATGCACTTGTTAAACTGTTAGCGCCTGTGCTGGCTTACACTGCTGAGGAAATTTGGTCGTTTATGCCGCATACCGACAAAGAGAATCAGCAATTTGTCTTGTTAAACGACATGCCAAAACCAACGCCGGAGCTTTATGACGAGGCGTTTGAAGCAAAGTGGGATCAAATTCTTGCAGTAAAAGCAGACGTTTCCAAAGCTTTAGAAAATGCAAGAGCGGCAAAAGTAATCGGCCATTCGCTGGGCGCAGACGTGGAAATTTTTGCAGACGGCGCACTTTACGACCTTTTGTCCGGTATGAAAGACGACTTGGTAACTTACTTCATCGTGTCCGATGTATCGGTGAAACCGGTCAGCGAAGCAAACGGCGGTACGCACACAGGAGAAACAGGAATTCAGGTGCGTGTCACCCAGGCGGAAGGCGAAAAATGCGAACGGTGCTGGATGTTCAGCAAAACCGTTGGACAGTTCCACGACCATCCAACTCTTTGCGCACGGTGCGCGAGCGTTTTGAAGGAGGACTAATCCGTTGCTCATACCCTTTTTTGCAGGAGTAATACTCATCACGGCCTTTGACCAGATGATAAAAGCCGTTGCGGCGGAAAAGTTAATGCAAACCGGCACTGTTCCGCTCATTAATAACGTGTTTCACTTGACCTATTGTGAAAACCCGGGAGCTGGTTTTGGTATTTTTGCTGACTATACCTGGATTTTGTCGGTGCTGACCTTTTTGGTAATTGCCGCTGCAGTTGTATATGTGGCGGTGAAGCGTCCGAAAAACGCACTTTTGATGACAGCGCTGACCTTTATGGTTGGCGGCGCGGTTGGAAACCTGATTGACCGGGTGAGGCTGGGCTATGTGATTGACTTTTTTGATTTCCGGCTGATTCACTTTCCGATTTTTAACATTGCAGACTGTTTTGTGACAATCGGCGCGGTTATTTTTGCCGTATATGTGATATTTTTCAGTGACAAAAAGGAGCAGGCCGATGGACAGAATAAAGGCTGAGGTGGTGGACTGCGGAAAGCGGCTCGACGTGTTTTTGTCAGAACGCGCAGGCTTTACACGTTCGGCGGCGCAAAAGCTGTTGGAGAACGGCTGTGTTGCGGTAAACGAAAAAATTGCCGCGAAAAACTATAAAATAAAGGAATCAGACGAGGTCCGGGTAGAAATGCCCGAGCCTCGTGTTGTAAATGCCGAACCGCAAAATATTCCGCTGGATATTGTTTATGAGGACGAAGACATCATTGTGGTGAACAAGCCTCAGGGCATGGTAGTGCATCCGGCGGCAGGAAATTTTGACGGTACGCTGGTAAACGCGCTGATGTTCCACACGAAAGGGAATCTGTCTGCCATGAACGGCGTGATTCGGCCCGGCATTGTGCACAGAATAGACAAGGACACCAGCGGCATTTTGGTGGTGGCCAAAACAAATGCAGCGCACCTTTCTTTGGCGGAGCAGATTAAGGCCCACACCGTGACGCGGGAGTATATCTGCCTGATTCACGGCGGCACAAACTGGGACGAGCTTACGGTGGACAAGCCCATTGGCCGGGACCCGAAAGACAGAAAGCGCATGATTGCCGGCGCATCCGTTTTAAAGGACGGCCGGGACGCCGTGACGCACTTTTCTGTAAAACAGCGCTACCAAGGCTATACGCTGTTGGGGTGCCGGTTGGAAACGGGGCGCACACACCAAATCCGCGTGCACTTAAAAAGCATCGGCAAGCATATTGTCGGCGACCCTGTTTATGGTTTAAAAGAAGACCGGATCGCCAAATCCGCAGGGCTTTGCGGCCAGCTGCTTCATGCACAAAAATTGGGATTCATTCATCCTGCGACAGGTAAATATGTTGAATTTACCAGCGCGTTGCCGGACTATTTTCTGTGCATATTAGACAAATTACAAGCCCTGTAATGGTGATTTTAACTAAAGTTTTTTGGAATTTAAAAAAATATCTTGACTAAAATTGTATATTGGAATATAATTACATTATGTATATGTAAAGTGTGTTTACTGTCTGAAATGATGGGATTGAGAAAAACTTTGGCAAAGAATGTAGAATTTAAAGAATTTTCAGATGAACAGGTTGTGTCGCTTGCACAGGCGGGAGACACCAGCGCAATGGAGCATATTGTCAGTAAATACACAGAATTTGTGAAAAAACGTTCCGGCCCATATTTTTTGGCGGGCGCAGAACGGGAAGACCTGATTCAGGAGGGGCTGATTGGCCTTTATAAGGCGGTTAAATCGTTTGACGGCGGAAAACGTGCAAACTTTAAAACATTTGCCGAGGTTTGTATTGTCCGGCAAATGATTACGGCAGTTAAGACCTCCACGCGCAAAAAAAACAATCCGCTGAATCATTACATATCTATCCACGGGACAGACAACGGCACCGTGGAAGACAATGTTTATGACAGATTTATCGATTCACAGAATATCAATCCGGAAAGCATTATGATTGAGAAAGAAAATGCCCGAGGCATGGAGTTTGAAATCAGCAAGCTGTTAAGCGACTTTGAAAATAAAGTCCTGGGCTTTTATTTGAGCGGCGTATCGTATAAAGAGATTGCAGCGTATTTAAACAAAGAGCCAAAAGCTGTAGACAACGCGCTGACGCGCATTAAGAAAAAAATAGAAAAATATATTGCCGGAGAATAAGGGTTAAAAAAACGATTGTAAGCAATTTTGCTGCAATAAATAATTTTATTTTTCAAAGTGAGGGATTTTCCATGTACGAAGACAAAACATTAGTATGCAAGGATTGCGGTGCTGAATTCGTATTCACAGCAGGCGAACAGGAATTTTACGCTGAAAAGGGTTTTGAAAACGAACCCAGCCGCTGCAAAGATTGCAGAGTTGCAAGAAAGAACAGCATCAGACAGAACAGAGAAATGCATACTGCTATTTGTGCTGATTGCGGCGCGGAGGCACAGGTGCCTTTTGAGCCAAAAGAAGACCGTCCGGTTTACTGCAGCGAATGTTTCGCAAAGCACAAACAATAATCGGGCAAAAACCGCAATGTTTTCGTACATTTGTATCGTAAGCTGTACGAAGGAACGTCAAGTTACATATTATTTAAGTTTTAGGAAAAAATGTTAAGAAAAGTACTTGCATTTTAAGACTGCATTTGTTATAATGTATATGTGGATATTGTGGTTAGAAAGAGTGGGCGTATGTTCCCACTCTTTCGTATTGTATCCGTATATTTTGTTTCAGTCCGGTTTGACGGACGCAAAAGAGGTGAAAGTTAAAATTGGCTTTTAATAAAATTGAATCGCAGGTGTTAAAATATTTGGAGCCCATTGCGGCAGAAGCAGACGTAGAAATTTGGGACATTGAGTTTCAAAAAGAGGGGCCGAATCACGTGCTGCGGGTTTATCTCGACAAGGCTGGCGGCATTTGCTTAGACGACTGTGAAACTGTAAGCCGCGCATTGGAGGCGGTGCTGGACGAAAAAGACCCCATTCCCCAGGCCTATCTTTTAGAGGTGTCTTCCGCGGGGCTTGACCGTGCAATTAAATATAAAACGCACTTTGAAAAATGCATGGGTAAAAATGTCGACGTGAAACTGTTTGCGCCTGTGGACGGGACGAAGGAATTTACCGCAGCGCTGAATGGTTTTGACGGGAAAACAGTCACATTTCAAATAGACGGCGAAGCAAAAACGCTTCCTTTGGATAAAATATCATCAATCAGGCTTAGCATTGAGTTTTAAACTGTTTGGAGGAATTAGAAAAAATGAATCAGGAATTTATGACCGCGCTCGCAGAGATTGCGGAGGATAAGAATATCAGCAAGGACTCTTTGCTGGAAACCATCGAGTTTGCGCTGATTACCGCGTATAAAAAGAATTATGGACACGCGCAGAACGTTGTTGTAAACATAGACAAAGAAACCGGCGAAATTAAGGTGTATCAGCAGAAAACCGTGTCGGAAACAGTGGAAGACCCCAATTTAGAGGTTTCTGTGGAGGAAGCGGCAGCATTGCACGGAGGATACAGCATTGGCGACATTGTTAATTTTGAGGTTACGCCAAAATCCTTTGGCCGGATTGCGGCGCAGACGGCAAAACAGGTGGTTGTGCAGAGAATTAAAGAAGCAGAGCGCGACAAGGTGTTTACAATTTACCGTGACAGGGAAAACTCTATGGTGACAGGCCTGATTACGAAAAATGAAGGAAAATATATTTCGGTGCAAATTGGCGGCGACACAGAGGCGATTTTGCCAGGCAATGAGCAGATTGCCGGCGAGCATTACACACCCGGCACAAGAATGAAGTTTTATGTTGCTGAAGTGAAGCTGGCTGGAAACAACCCGCAGATTATTTTGTCCAGAACCCATCCGGGGCTTGTGAAAAAGTTGTTTGAACAGGAAGTGCCCGAATGCGGTGGCGGCGTTGTTGAAATAAAGTCCATTTCACGGGAAGCCGGTTCGCGGTCTAAAATCTCAGTTTATTCCCAGGACGAAAATGTAGACGCTGTCGGCGCGTGCGTTGGCCCGCGCGGCTCCCGGGTGCAGGTAATCTGTGACGAGCTGGGCGGCGAGAAAATTGACATTATTAAATTCAGCGAAGACCCGGCGCAGTTTATCTCGGCGGCTTTAAGCCCGTCTGACGTGGTGAGCTGTGAAGTGAACGAAGAAGAGCACAGCGCTAAAGTGCTGGTTCCCAGCGGACAGTTATCCCTGGCCATTGGCAAGGAAGGGCAAAACGCCAGATTGGCCGCAAAGCTGACAGGCTGGAAAATTGACATTAAGCCGGAGGAATAGCATATGGGGAAGCACATACCCATAAGAGAATGTATTTGCTGCCGCAGGAAAGACGAAAAACAAAACTATTGCAGGATTGTGAAAACAAAAGAGGGCTTTTTTGTGGACAGCACGCATAAAAAAGAGGGCAGGGGCGCTTATATCTGCCCCGCGTGTTTAAAAGATCCGGCTTTGTTAAAAAAACGGCCGCTGGACAGGGCGTTTCGGCAGAAAGTGCCGGAAGGCGTTTATGCGGCGCTGGCAGACGCTCGGGAGGGGAAGGCGTAAATGAATAAAGGATTAAATTTTATCAGCCTTGCCCAAAAGGCCGGAAAGGTGAAAGCGGGCGAATATTTGACAATGAAAGCCTTAAAAGAGGGAAAGGCGCACCTGACGGTGATTGCTGCCGATACGTCGGAAAAAGCTAAGGCGCGGATCAGTAGGGCATGTGATGTGTTTGGCTGCAAGGCCGTGGTGTTTGGTAGCAAAGCAGAGCTGGGGCACTTTACCGGGGCCCAGAACAAAAGTGTAATCTGCCTGACGGACGAGGGCTTTTCAAATGGACTTTTAAAAATATTGGAACAAATTTAAATAAATTTTTGGATATTTGTGTAAGATGCCGGCGGATTGCCGGCTTGAAGGATAGAAATTTCGGAGGTGGCGTTTATGACGAAAGTGAGAGTACATGAACTGGCAAAGGAGCTGGATTCAAACTCGAAAGAGATTATCGGCCTTATGGCAGGATTTGGTTTTCCGACCAGAAACCATATGAGCGCGTTGGAGCAGGAGGAGCTTGATGTTTTGTTTGAACGGCTGACACAGGCCTACGACAAAAAGGTTCCCGTTCCCGTGTTTGGAAAACAACCGGAAGCACCAAAACCGGCGAAAAAAGGCAAAAAGGACAAACAGGCGGCGGAATCCAACCCCAATCCGGCCCAGGAAAGTACTCCAGCGGCTGACGAGCCAATCGGAAGAAAGGTTCGCCATGTTGACACGCGTCAAACCGTCGTTGAACTGAATAAAATTGACGACGAAGTCATCGAAGAATTGGTTCCGACAAATGTGTCTGACGACAGCGTGAAAAAGCAAAAGCTGAAAAAGGGCAGCAAATTCCGCGACAATAATCAGATGAAAAACAAGGCAAAAGCACAAAAAGAAGAAAAGGTGAACAAGGGTCCCATTACAGTTAAGATTCCTGACGAAATTGCCGTTGGAGAACTTTCGGAGCGTTTGGAGGTTCCTGCAACTGAGGTGATTAAAAAACTGATGATGCTGGGCGTTATGGCCTCTATCAGCCAGTCGGTTGACTTTGACACCGCCTCTTTAATTGCTGAAGATTTTGGCGCGATTGTGGAAAGAGAAATTATTTTAACCGACGAAGACATTTTGTTTAACGACTTTGAAGACGCCCCCGAACAGTTGGAAGACCGTTCTCCCGTAGTGGTTGTTATGGGCCACGTTGACCACGGTAAAACCTCACTTTTAGACGCCATCAGAAGCACAAATGTGATTGAAACAGAGGCCGGCGGAATCACGCAGCACATTGGTGCTTACCGCGTGCGGGTAAACGAAAGAAAAATTACGTTTTTGGATACGCCCGGACACGAGGCGTTTACTGCCATGCGCGCCAGAGGTGCCCAGGTGACGGACATTGCAATTTTGGTTGTTGCAGCGGACGACGGCATCATGCCCCAAACCGTTGAGGCCATAAATCACGCAAAGGCCGCCAATGTGGGCATTGTGGTTGCAATTAACAAAATTGATAAAGAAGGCGCAAACCCTGACCGGATAAAACAGGAGCTGACGGAACACGGCCTTATTCCCGAAGATTGGGGCGGCGACACCATTTGCGTGGAGATTTCTGCGAAAAAGAGAATGAACATTGAAGACCTTTTGGAAATGGTGCTCTTAGTTGCCGACATGCGTGACTTAAAGGCGAACCCCAACAGAAAGGCCAAGGGAACGGTGATTGAAGCGAAGCTTGACAAAGGCCGCGGCCCGGTTGCATCTGTATTGGTACAAAACGGAACGCTGAAAATCGGTGACACCGTTGTGGCGGGCACAGCGTTTGGCCATATTCGTGCAATGCTTGACGACAAGGGGAAGAAAATTAAAAAAGCAGGCCCGTCTGTTCCGGTTGAGATTTTAGGCCTTGACGAGGTGCCGGAGGGCGGCGATGAGTTCTATGTAGTTGATGACGAGCGCATGGCCAAAAATGTTGTTGAGAAGAGAAAACAAAAAGCGAAAGAGGAACGTATCGGCAGCCACAATGTGGTAACGCTGGACGATTTCTTTGATAAAGTAAAAGAAGGCCAGATAAAAGATTTAAACATTGTCATTAAAGCCGACGTAAACGGTTCGGTTGAGGCGGTGAAACAGTCGTTAGAAAAGCTTTCCAACGAGGAAGTGCGTGTAAACGTAATTCACAGCGGCGTCGGTGCTATCCGCGAATCCGACGTGATGCTTGCCTATGCGTCAAACGCCATTATTGTTGGCTTTAATGTGCGGCCCGACATGGGCGCGGCGGCGTCTGCCGAAAGCCAGGGTGTTGACATCAGGCTTTACCGCGTTATTTACACGGCAATTGAAGAAATCGAAGCCGCCATGAAGGGTATGCTTGAGCCCACCTTCCGCGAGCAGGTTACAGGCCATGCGGAAATCCGCCAGACGTTTAAAGTGTCCGGCGTGGGTACCATTGCCGGCTGCTATGTGACAGACGGAACCATTACCAGAAATACCCAGGTGCGTCTGGTGCGCGACGGTATTGTTGTCCACGAGGGTGAGCTTGCCTCCTTAAAGCGGTTTAAAGACGATGTGAAAGAAGTGGCTTCGGGCTATGAGTGCGGCCTTTCTATCGAAAAATTCAACGATATTAAAGAAGGAGATGTCGTTGAAGGGTTTAATATGGTGGAAGTTGAGAGATAATAGATAGAAACCCTATTCTATTTACAAAGGAGTAACTTGTATGGCAGCAAACCGTATCAACAGAATTAATGAGGAAGTGCGCCGTGAACTTTCAGATGTTCTTCGGGATTTAAAAGACCCCCGCGTTCCGATGATGACAAGCGTCGTGTCGGTTTCCGTTACGCCCGACCTTCGCTATGCCACAGTATATGTGAGCATTTTCGGCAGCGCAGAAGAAAAGAAGGAAGCGCTGAAAGCACTGAAAAACTCAGCAGGTTTTGTCCGCAGGGAGCTTGGACACCGCTTGAATTTGCGGTACACCCCTGAAATTATTTACAAAGACGACAACTCCATTGAACATGGCGCCAGAATCAATGAACTTCTTCACAAGGAGGCAAAAACGAATGCTGGGGAAGATAGTTGAAAAACTGAATAAAGCAAAAAAGGTTGCAATCTTTACACATCTAAACCCTGACGGAGATGCGCTGGGATCTTCTTTCGCGATGAAGTATGTGTTGGAATCTATTGGGAAAGAAGCGGTCATTTATCTGGAAAAGGAATTGCCTGGGCGGTTTTCCTACCTCGGCAGCGAATACGTTATCGGCGGGAAAAACACAAAAAGTGATGCGGACACCGCCCTGGTGCTGGACTGCGCTACGTTTGAACGTATGGGAACCTTAGCTGACACCTGCCGGGCGGTTCCCTGTATTTTAAGTGTAGACCACCACTATTCCGGCGACAGTTTTGGCAACTGGTGTCACAAGGAAGTTGCAAGTGCCGCCACGGCACAGATTGTGTATAAGCTTGCGTGCCGCCTGACGGAGGATATTCCGGTTGCTGCCTGTGAAGCTATGTATACAGGGCTTTCCACAGATACGGGGCATTTTAAATACTCCAATGTCACTCCAGAGACCTTTGAAACCGCCGCGGCGCTTTTGTCCCGCGGCATTAACCACAGGAAAATTACAGAAATTCTTTACGATACGGTAAAATATGAAAAACTGATTTTCATGGGCAAGGCGGCGGAACGAATTGAATTTTTTGCCGGCGGCAGAGTGGCAATGCTCAAATGCCCGGAGGATTTTATTGGTACATACGGTTTAAAATATGACGACGTTGAGGAGCTGCCCAACATTGCGCTGAGTGTGGTTGGCGTTGAGGTGGCAATTTTGGTAAAGGATAAGGACGAAACCTCAAAACGCGTTTCCCTCCGCGGGAAAGACGTTTTAGACGTGTCTCGCGCGGCCAGCATGTTTGGCGGCGGCGGACACAAAAACGCAGCAGCCTTTGTTGCGGAAGGGGACGTTGACGCAGTTTTACAGAAGTTAGTGAACATTATTACAGAAAATTTGGGAGAATCCAATGTTTGAAGCGGGACTTAAGACAATTGAGCTGTTTACAGACGGCGCGTGCAGTGGAAATCCCGGCCCCGGCGGTTATGGCGTTGTTCTAAAATATAAAGGCCACGCGAAAGAACTGTCGGAAGGGTTTTTGCTCACCACCAACAACCGCATGGAAATTTTGGCGGTGATTAAAGGCCTGGAAGCGTTAAACGAAACCTGTAACGTAAGCGTTTTCAGCGACAGCAAATATGTGATTGACGCAATTACAAAGGGCTGGGTTTACAAGTGGGAAGCAAACGGCTGGATGCGGAACAAGAAGGACCCGGCCGTGAATGTGGATCTGTGGGAACGCCTTTTGGTTTTGTTAGACGAACATAATGTGGAGTTTCATTGGGTGAAGGGCCATGCCGGACACCCGGAAAACGAGCGGTGCGACAGACTGGCTGTGGCGGCCGCTGCAGGCGAAGACTTGGCAGAGGATGAAGGATACACTCCGGAGGAATTGTAAACCATGTATTTTGATACGCATACACATTTGGACGACGAAAAGTTCGATCCAGACCGCGAACTTGTGATAGAAAACTTAAAAAAGGAAGGCGTTTCCCTGGCGGTGAACGTGGGGGCAGACCTTACGTCTTCAAAAAACAGCATTGCCCTTGCCGAGCAGTATGATTTTATTTATGCCGCGGTGGGCGTTCACCCAAACGAGGTGGGCGAAATGCAGGACGAAGATTTAGAAACCCTTGCGGACATGGCAAAGCATGAAAAAGTGGTTGCTGTTGGCGAAATCGGTTTGGACTACCACTATGACGAGCCAGGCAGAGATGTGCAAAAGCTTTGGTTTGAAAAACAGCTGCGCATGGCGCAGGCTTTAAACATGCCGTTTATTGTCCACGACCGGGACGCACATCAAGATACGCTGGAACTGCTGAAAAAAGTGGGATATTATAACGGCGTGATGCACTGCTTTTCCGGAAGCTGTGAAATGGCAAAAATTTTGCTGGATTTGGGCTTTTACATCTCCATTGCCGGACAGGTAACATTTAAAAATGCGCCGAAGGTGAAAGAGGTTGCAAAAATGGTGCCGGCGGACCGCCTGTTCATTGAAACCGACAGCCCATATTTAACGCCTGAGCCTCACAGGGGAGAGCGGAACAATTCGGCCAATGTGAAGTTCACCTGCGCTAAAATCGCCGAGCTGAAAGAAATTTCAGCAGAGAAACTGGCAAAGGTAACTTTGGAGAACGGCAAAAAATTTTATGGTATCAGGTGATTTATTTGACGATATGCTATGTGCTTGAAAACACACTTTATATAAACGTGACAAACCGCTGCACAAACCGGTGTTCGTTCTGCGTCCGCGATAAGGACTGCGGCATCGGCGATGTGAACCTTTGGCTGGAAAAAGAGCCAACGGTGGAAGAAATGATAGAAGACATAAAACGGTTTAATCCCCAAAAGTATGATGAGGTGGTGTTCTGCGGTTACGGAGAGCCTACCATGCGTTTAGATACGGTTCTTGCCTGTGCAAAATTTATAAAAGAAAATTTTGACTCAAAAATCCGCATTAACACCAACGGGCAGGCAAACCTGTTCTACGGCGAAAATGTTGCGCCGCGGCTTTCCGGACTGATTGATGTTGTGTCTATCAGTTTAAATGCAAAAAACGCAGAGGAATATGACGAACTGTGTAAGAGCATTTATGGAAGAGAAAGCTTTCAGGGGTTAATTGATTTTGCAAAAGCATGTAAAAAAGTTGTTCCCGAGGTGGTTATGAGCGTGGTTGACGTTTTGCCCCCGGAAGACATTGAGGCCTGCAGAAAAATTGCAGAAGACGCAGGCGCGCGTCTGCGGGTACGGGAACTGATTGAATAGCTTATTATAATGCATCTGGGCGGGCCCGGCCAGTTGTTATTTTAAAATTTCGGGCGGAAAGGTATGGAATGAAACATGGAAAACGCAAAAAAAAGAATTTTTTCAGGCGTTCAGCCGTCAGGCGATTTGACACTGGGAAACTACATAGGGGCGATTAAAAACTGGGCAAAGCTGCAGGACGACTATGAATGCATCTACTGTATTGTGGATTTACATTCCATCACCGTGCGGCAAACCCCGGCGGATTTGCGGCGCCGAACGCTGGAGGTTTTAATGCAGTATATGGCGGCGGGGATTGATCCGGAAAAATCGGTGATTTTTATCCAGTCCCACGTAAGCGCGCACGCAGAACTTGCATGGGTTCTGGGCTGTAACGCGCAGATGGGCGAGCTTTCCCGCATGACCCAGTTTAAAGAAAAATCGAAAAAGCATGCTGATAACATCAATGCGGGACTGTTTACCTACCCCGTTTTAATGGCGGCGGATATTTTGGTCTATCAGGCGGATTTGGTGCCGGTGGGCCACGACCAGCTGCAGCATGTTGAAATCGCCAGGGATATTGCAAACCGGTTTAACCATTACTACAGCGACACCTTTACCATTCCCGAGGCATATATTCCAAAGGTTGGGCAGCGGATTATGAGTTTGCAGTCGCCGGAAAACAAAATGTCGAAATCTGACCCCAATCCCAATGGCTGTATCCGGCTTTTAGACGACAAAGACACCATTATCAGAAAATTTAAGCGTGCGGTGACCGATTCGGGCAGCGAAATTAAAAGTGCTGCCGACAAGCCGGGCGTGACAAACCTGCTGTCGATTTATTCCGCCGTGACAAACAAGACGGTGGAAGAGGCTGAAAAGGACTTTGAAGGCAAGGGTTACGGCGAGTTTAAGCTGGCTGTGGGTGAAGCGGTTGCAGACACGTTAGCCCCTGTTCAGGCAGAATTTTGCCGGCTTCAGGGCGATAAGGAGTATGTGGAGTCGGTGTATAAAAAGGGTGCCGAGGCCGCAAGCTATATTGCCAGCAAAACGCTGCGCAAGGTTTATAAAAAAGTAGGATTTATTGCGAAATAATTGTGGAGAAACGATATGAGAATTGACAAATTTTTAAAAGTATCAAGAATTATAAAACGGCGGACACTGGCAAATGAAGCGTGTGACAGCGGCCGTGTATATGTCAACGGAAATTCCGTAAAAGCGTCTTACGACGTGAAGACGGGCGACATTTTAGAGCTTCGGTTCGGCGAAAAAATTTCGAAGTTTGAAGTTTTAAAGGTGGCGGAGCATACGACAAAAGACGGCGCGGCAGAACTTTACCGCGTGTTAAATTAGAAAGGAACAGGCAAACGGGTATGTGGAATGCAATTTTGTTTATTGCTGTAATTTATCTAATCGTACAGGCGTTCCGGTTCAATGTTTTTATTGGAATCGGAGCGGTATTGGCGGTGATTGCATACGGGTATTTTAGATGGTATTCTGAGTTTTGCACCACCAGAGCGAAAGCGGTTTATTCAAAAGACCCTGAAAAGGCGCTCGAATGGTTTGAGCGCGGCTTTCGGCGCGGCATGACCATTGGCCAGCAGGAGGCCTATGCTTATTATCTGCTCCGGGAGGGAAAAACTGAGCGGGCGGAGGAGATTTATAACCATCTTTTAATTCAGAGGCTGAAACCCGAACTCCGGCTGAAGCTGCGGGCAGACTTAGCGGTGCTGCTTTTGAAAACCGGCAGGATTGACGAGGCAATTGAAGAGTTGGAAGAAGTTACGGTGAATTATGTTAACACCACTACCTATGGAACTTTGGGATATTTGTATCTTCTAAAGAACAACAGAAGAAAAGCGGAAAGCTACAACAGGGAAGCGTATGACTATAACTCGTCAGACCCTGTTATTTTGGATAATTGTGTTCAGCTTTACATTAAAATGGGCAGGTTCAGCGAGGCGAAGAAATATGCAGATGAGCTGATTGAAAAAAAGCCTTATTTTGTGGAGGCCTATTACGACGCGGCCTATGTGTATATGAAGCTCGGTGATTTTGACACTGCGCTGGATTTGGTGGAAGACGGCAAAAAGTGCAGAATTACGTTTATGTCTACCATTAAGGCCGACGAACTGGAAACGTTTGAAAAGAGCCTGCAGGAGAAAAATGCAGACATTCCCCACAAGCTGGGTTCCTTTTCAAGCAATGCCCAGAGCGAGGAAACACAAGAGGAGGATTTAGAATATTACGATGACGGCGAGGAAGAGCCGGTTATTGAATATGAAGAACTTCCCGATTTAGAAGATGACGAAAACGATCCCTTTATTTAGAAATAGATGGGAGAAAAAATGAACCAAAAAACATTTCAGACACTGGAATTTAATAAAATATTATACATGCTGAAAGGCTACACACAAAACGAAAAGGTGCAGGAGCGGATTTTAAATTTAGCCCCGGAAACAGACCTTGCCCGGGTGAAGCGAATGCAGCAGGAAACCACTGAGGCGGCGGGAGTGCTGCTGCGCCGGGGCAGCGCGCCGGGCTTTACTGTTTCAGACGTGAGCGGCGCGGTGATGCGCACCGGGCGCGGCGGCGCCATGACCATGCATGAACTGCTTTCCTTAAGCACGGCGATGTCCACTGCCCGCAGGCTGAAAGCATATATCGAGGAGGACAAGCCCAGCGAAGGAACGAACCTGCGCGCGCTTTCAGATGCCTTAGAAAACTTAAAACAGGTTGAAAATGAAATCAACGAAAAAATTATCAGCGAGGACGAGATGGCCGACGGAGCCAGCCCCGCTCTTTTTGCTATTCGCAGAAAATTAAAAACACAGGCCGGAAAAATCCGCGACACGCTGAATTCTATCATTACGTCCGGCCGGTTTCAAAAGTTTTTGCAGGAACCCATTATCACGATGCGGGGAGACCGGTATGTGGTTCCGGTGAAAGCCGAAAATAAGAATGAAATTAAGGGCATTGTTCACGACGCATCGTCGTCTGGCTCTACGGTGTTTATTGAGCCTGCCAGCGTAGTGGAAATGACCAACGAAATTACGGAACTGAAGGGCAAGGAAAAGGAAGAAATTGAGCGGATTTTATATGAACTGTCCGCCTTTGTGTCAGAGTTTGCAGAACAAATTCTTGCCAATTTTAACACGGTTTATGAGCTGGATTTTATCTTTTGCAAGGCGCGGCTGTCCCTTTCTCAAAACGCGGCGGAGCCAGAGTTAAACGACCAGGGCGTTATCCGGATAAAGAGCGGGCGGCACCCGCTTTTGGACAAAACGCGCGTGGTGCCCATTGACATATCGTTAGGCGACGCTTACGACACGCTGATTATTACCGGCCCGAACACAGGTGGAAAAACAGTGTCCCTTAAAACATTGGGGCTGTTTACGTTAATGGCCCAGTCGGGCCTGCACATCAGCGCCGCCTCCGGCAGCACCATGGCGGTGTTCGACAACGTGTTCGCCGACATTGGCGATGAACAGAGCATTGAGCAGAATTTATCCACCTTTAGCTCTCATATTGTGAATTTGGTGGGCATTTTAAATGAGGTCACGCAAAATTCCCTTGTGCTGGCAGATGAGCTGGGCGCGGGAACAGACCCCACCGAAGGCGCGGCCTTAGCGGTTTCCATTATTGAATATTTAAGAAACTTCGGCGCGCGCATTGCCGCTACAACGCACTACAGCGAGCTTAAAATGTATGCTTTATCCACGCAGGGAGTGGAAAACGCATCCTGCGAGTTTGATGTTGCCACTCTTTCGCCTACCTATCGCCTGATGATTGGCGTACCGGGAAAGAGCAACGCCTTTGCTATTTCCAAACGGCTTGGCCTGAGTGAAACCGTAATTGAAAACGCAAAAAAACGGATTACCGATGACAATATTAAATTAGAAGACGTAATAGCGGGATTAGAGGAGAGCAGAAAACGGGCGGAGGAAGACAGGCGTTTGGCGGAAAACGCCTCCCGGGATGCGCGGATTTTTAAAGAAAACATGCGCAGGGAATTAGACAGGCTGGAGGAGAAAAAGGCAAAGCTCACGCAGCAGGCCCGCGCAGACGCCATGGCGATTGTGGAGAGTGCGAAAAAACAGTCCCAAGAGGCGCTGCGGGAGTTTCGGGAGCTGAAAAACACAACCGCTTACCGTGAGGCAATGGAAAAGGCGGAAAAAGCAAAGGATGCTTTAAGGCGGGAGTCGGAAAAAATTACACAGGGCGCAGGAAAAGACAGGCCCAGAGTAAAAACCTTAAAGAAGGTGAAGCTGGGCGAAACCGTTCACATTGTGTCGCTGGACACCGACGCATCTGTTTTAACCTTGCCGGACAAAAAAGGCGCGCTGTTTGTTCAGGCGGGCATTATGAAAATTAAAACGAATTTAAGCGATTTAACCTCCGGAAAAGAACAAGTTCACGACAAAAAGACGCAGGGGAAGACGATTTCTGCTACCTTTAAGGCGTCGAAGCAGGCCAGCGCATCAATGGAAAAGGATGTTCGCGGGCTCACGCTGGACGAGGCAATTTTAGAAGTGGATAAGTTTTTGGACGACTGCTACCTCTCTTCCTTACATGAGGTAACCATTATTCACGGCAAGGGAACGGGCGTTCTGCGCGCGGGCATCGGCGAATTTTTAAGGCGGCACCCCTGCGTGGATAGCTACCGGGCAGGAAGATATGGTGAAGGAGAAATGGGCGTGACGGTTGTTACGCTGAAAGATAAATAGGAGTGTTGGTAAAATGGAGATAAAACCGGGAAAATACCGTCATTTTAAAGGAAATGAATATGAGGTGCTGGGCATTGGCCTCCATTCGGAAACGCTGGAGGAAATGGTTGTTTACCGCGCACTGTACGGCGACTGCGGTTTATGGGTGCGCCCGGCGGCCATGTGGAATGAGATGGTTGAGAAGGACGGAAAAAAGATAAAACGGTTTTCGTATATCGGAGAATAAACATAGGGGGCATGCAGCGTGAAAGACATTTTTATGATAGGAAACACCCATTACGATCCGGTTTGGCTGTGGAGGTGGGACGAAGCGCTGTCCTCCATCACGGCGACCTTTCATTCGGCTCTTCAAAGAATGGAGGAAACGCCGGATTTTTGCTATTCCTTTTCAGCTCCGGCCGTGCTGGAGCAAATTGAAAAGACAAATCCGGCGCTATTTTGCGAGATAAAACAGCGGGTGGCCGAGGGCCGGTGGGACCTTGCTGAGGGCTGGTGGCTTCAGGCCGATACCAATGCCGCTTCCGGCGAAAGCTATGTGCGGCAGGGCCTTTACGGTCAGCGCTATTTGCTGCAAAAATTCTGTAAAATGTCCCGCGCGGCGTTTAATATCGACAGCTTCGGCCACTGCTCCAATCTTCCCCAAATCCTGTCAGGGTGTGGTATTGAATTTTATTGTTTTTGGCGTCCCAATCAGGCCCAGTATGAACTGGACGCTCCTCTTTTTGTTTGGGAGGGCGGCGCAGGAAAAAGCGTGCTGGCTTACCGTGTGGGCGGCGACGGCGGCGAAATTTTCACCGAGCATTTTGAGGAGGACACGCTGAAAAAAGTGGCGGAGAATCCCGATGGGCAAGACCTTTTGGTGGTGTTCGGTGTAACAGACCACGGCGGTGCGCCAACAAAGGAAGCAATCTCGAAAATTGAGCAATATCGTGTTACATATCAAGACAAGGTGCAGTTTCGCTTTGGAACGGTGGAGGACTATTTTGACCGTCAGAAGGGAAAGGATTTAGGCCGCATTAAGGGTGAAATTCAGGTAACGTTTATTGGGCCTTATTCAAATTTTACGGAAATAAAGAAAAACAACCGGTTGGCGGAGTATGGAGCTTTAAACGCAGAAAAAGCGTCTGTTTTGGCTGAAAAACTGGTTGGAATGGAATATCCGGCAGAGAAGCTGCGGAAAAGCTGGCAGGACATTTTGTTTAACCAGTTTCACGACATCTTGGGCGGCGCCTGCATTGAAGATGCTTATTTCGACGCCCGCAACCTCCACGGAAGAAGCCTTCAAACCACAAATGAAATTGTGACGTTTGCCCTGCAGGCCATGACGAACAACATAAAAATGCCGGGAAAAAATCCTGACAACGAATGGAATTTAGTTGTTTGGAATTTAAACTGTGCGGCGTTTTGCGGCGCGATTGAGGCAGAGGTGCAGTGGGCCTGGGAATTTCCGTGGTATGAAGGCGGCATTGAACTGATTGACGAGCTGGGAGAAAAAATTCCGTGCCAGATTATCCGCGAAAAATCGGTGGTGCCGGGCTTTCGTTCCCGCTTCGCGTTTACAGCAGAAATTCCGGCATTGGGATATCGCTCCTTTATCGTGAAAAAAACAAACAAGCCATGCGGCCATATCAAACCAAAATCTGTTATCGGCGCCGAACACGGCCGTTTCCGTGTAGATGTTTCCTCCGGCGCACCTGCACTGTATGAAAACGGACAGCTGCTGACGGAATGTTTTTTGCGTCCCTATGCCATAGAGGACCAGTGCGACACCTGGGGCTTTAATAAGACGGTTTATGAGGATAAAAAACAATATCTTACGCTTGAGTCGGCAGAGATAACAGAAGACGGGCTATGCCTTACAAAACTGAAGACTACCTGGCGGTTTGGCCATTCCGTGGCGGAGGTTTACTACACGCTTTATAATGAACACATTGACTGCGACTATCGCGTGCTGTGGCAAGAAAAAGGCTTTGCGCTGAAATTGGAGCTTCAGGGTAGAAACAATCATTTGCGTTGTTTTGCATCATCGCCATATGGCTGTGAGGCGCGGCCTGCCTCTGAATTTGAAAAGCCGGTTGGCGAGCACATTTCCTTAATTTCTGAAAACAGCGGCTTTTATGTTGCAATGGACAGCATTTTTGCCTATCATTTTTCCGGCAGCAGCATTGGATTAACGCTTTTGCGCAACTGCATTTTCGGCGATTTGAGAACAAGGGAGCTGGAAAAAGCGGATTACTGTTATATGGGACAGGGCGAAACGAAAGGCAGGCTGCGGGTGTTTACACAGCGGCCCCAAAACCTTGCGGCGGAAGCAACCGCGTTTAACAATCCGCCCAGGGTGTTGCTTGAGGCAAACCACGCCGGAACGCTAAAATCTTGCGACGGTTTTTTTAACTGTGACAACGATGCACTTTATACAACCGTGGTGAAGAAGCAGGAGGATAACGACAAACTTGTGGTACGGAGCTTTAATCCCGACAAAGACGCACCCCAAAGCGGGACGGTGACATTGTTTGGCAAAAGTATCAGCGTAAGCTTGCTGCCGGAAGAAATTAAAACATTGACAGAAAACAGCGAAGGCTTTCATGAGAGCAACATGCTGGAGGAGGATTAGCATGAAAACAAAACCTGTGGCGGCCATTCTGTATGATTTTGATAAAACGCTGTCGACGAAAGATATGCAGGAGTATGCGTTCATTCCCGGCATTGGCATGACGGCGGAGGAGTTCTGGAAGAAGTGTAACCGGCTTACCCAAGAGCACAGTATGGATCAAATTTTGGCGTATATGTATGTGATGCTCACCGAGGCCAGGGGAAAAAAGCTGCTAAACCGGGAAGAATTTAAAAACTTAGGCGAAACGGTGGAGCTTTTTCCCGGCGTGCTTTCCTGGTTCAACCGCGTGAACGCTTATGCAGAGGAGCTGGGACTGTGTTTGGAGCACTATATTATCTCCTCAGGTTTAAAAGAAATTATAGAAGGAACGCCAATTGCAAAGCAGTTTAAAGGAATTTATGCGGCGGAGTTTTTTTATGACGAGCAAAATGTTCCCGTATGGCCGGCTATGGCGGTGAACTATACCAGCAAAACCCAGTTTTTGTTCCGCATTAACAAGGGTGTGTTAGACGTGACGGACCACACGGGACTGAACAAATTTACGCCGGAGAACAAGCGCAGAATTCCATTTCAAAACATGATTTACATTGGCGACGGGTTTACCGACGTTCCCTGCATGAAACTGGTAAAGGTAAATGGCGGGCACTCCATTGCGGTTTACAGCGATAAAAAACAAACAGCGATTGACATTATGCACCAGGGTCGGGTGGATTATATTGCCCCTGCAGACTACAGCGAGGCCGGAAAACTGGAGAAAACGGTTTTTGCAGTGTTAGATCTGATTTGCGCGCAAAATGTGGCGCTGGAAATGAATTTTAAGGACTTTCATGAAACAGAATGATAAAAACACAGCCCGGCTTTGGTGCCGGGCTGTGTTTTTTTGTTACCAATATTTTCTGTCTAAACTTCTGTAAAAAATTGCCTGAGCCAAGTGCTCTCTTTTTATGTTTTCACTTCCCTTAAGGTCTGCTACCGTCCGCGACACCTTCAAAATCCGATTATGCGCCCGGGCAGAGAGTCCTAAGTTATGGAACGCATCTTTTAACAGCTTCGATTCCTCCGTTCCTAACGGGCAAAATTCTTCCACCATTTTTGGCGTCATCTGGGCATTACAGTGCACATTTTTTTCACCCTGAAACCGGTTTTCCTGAATTTTTCTTGCTGCCTCCACGCGCTTTCTGATTTCGGCAGAAGGTTCAACAGGTTTTCCGTCTGTTAAATCGCGGTATTTTACCGCGGGCACTTCAATATGTAAATCAATTCTGTCCAGCAAAGGGCCACTGATTTTGCCCAAATATTGCCGAATTTGCTGTTCAGAACAGGTACATTTTCGCGTACTGTCGCCAAAGTAACCGCATTTACAAGGGTTCATGGCGGCTACCACCATAGAGGAGCTGGGATAGGTTAGCGTAGCGTTTACTCTTGATATGGTCACTACGCCGTCTTCCATAGGCTGGCGCAGCACTTCTAATGCATCTTTTTTAAACTCGGGCAGTTCGTCCAAAAACAACACGCCGTTGTGGGCCAGGCTGATTTCGCCGGGGCGGGGCATACTCCCGCCGCCGGAAAGGCCGTTGGCAGAAATGGTGTGATGTGGGCTTCTAAAAGGCCGCGTGGTAATCAACGGAACGTTTTGCGGAAGAAGCCCTGCAATGGAGTGAATTTTTGTCACCTCCAGCGCCTCATAAAGAGAAAGCGCCGGCAAGATAGAGGGCAGACGCTGGGCCAGCATGGTTTTCCCCGAACCGGGGGAGCCGATGAGCAGACAGTTATGTCCGCCGGCAGCGGCAATTTCCAAGGCAGTTTTTACGTTTTCCTGACCTTTCACATCTGCAAAATCAAGCAGAGAGTCTGTTTGATGAGAAAAAATTTTATCAATGTCAATTTCGGTTTTTTTAAGCTTTTCTTCTGTGATGAAGTGTTTTATTATATCCAGCAAATTAGCAGCGCCAAAGACATTTAAATCTTTCACGACAGCCGCCTCAGCTGCGTTTTGGGCGGGAAGAATGATATTTTTAATTCCGTTTTCGGCAGCGCAAATTGCCATTGGAAGCGCGCCGACAATTGGACGAAGCTCGCCGGAAAGGGCAATTTCACCCACAAACGCATAATTGGAGAGGTCTGCGTTTAGCTGCTGGGAGCTTGCCAAAAGCCCGATGCAGATGGGCAAATCGTAAATGGGCCCGGCCTTTTTAATGTTGGCAGGGGCCAGGTTCACCGTTATGCGCTGGGTGGGATAGGTTAGTCCGCAGTTCTTCATGGCGGCGCGCACACGCTCGCGGGACTCTTTTACAGCGGCATCGGGCAGACCCACCACGTCAAAGGCCGGCAGGCCGTTGCCAATGTCTGTTTCAACGCCTACCAGATATCCGTCAATTCCGTTTAGCCCCATACTGTTTATTTTTGACAGCAAGTGAAAGTCCCCCTTAAAGTTCAATCAGTTCTTTTGGCGATGCAACCAGGTTTTCATAACCGTCTTCTTTTATAACCACCAAATCTTCAATTCTCACGCCGCCGAAGTTTTCGATATAAATGCCGGGTTCAACCGTCATCAGCTCGCCAGGCAGCAAAATATCGCTGCACTTGGGCGAGAGGGACGGTTTTTCATGCACCTTCAGCCCAACGCTGTGGCCTAAGCCGTGGCCGAAATATTTACCAAACCCCGCGTCTTTAATCAGGTTTCGCGCAACAGAGTCCACCACGTTGGCCATCGCACCGGCAGTGAGCTCTGACAGGGCGGCTTTCTGCGCCGAAAGCACGGTTTCATAAATTTGTTTTTGTTTGTCGCTGGCCTTTCCCACAACCACGGTTCTGGTCATGTCGCTGCAATAGCCTTGAAACTTACAGCCAAAATCCAGGGTGAAAAAGTCGTTTTTTTCAATTACTTTATCCGTGGCTGTGCCGTGGGGCATGGCGCTGCGCACGCCGGAGGCCGCAATGGTTTCAAAAGAAAGCCCCTCGGCGCCGTTTTGCTTCATGTGAAATTCCAGCAAAAGGGCAATTTCCCGTTCTGTTTTGCCCGGGGCAATCTGCGTTAAAATATACAAAAACGCGTTGTCGGCAAGCTTTGCCGCAGAGGCAATTGCAGCAAGCTCTGTTTCGTCTTTAATCATTCGAATCTCTAATATTTTATCTGATATAGGCAGCCAAACCGATTTATCTGCGATTTTTTCCAATCCCAAATAGGTTTGAAAGGTCACGAAATCATCTTCAAAACCAATGGTTTGAAGGTTTTCTCCTTTTAAAAATGCAGAGAGGCTTTTTTCTGCAAGATCAATAATTTCAAAATCCGGCGCCTGCTCGTGGGCCTGCACCGTATAGCGCGAGTCGGTAAACAAAAGGCGGCGGTTTTGATCAATAAAAAGCGCGCCCTCGCCCCCGGTAAAGCCCGAAAAATAGTAAATATTTTCCGGGGAGGTGATGAGGCTGGCGCAGGAAGAAGCTTTGGTAAGCTTTTGCGTACGTTTAATATACAACGTTTTGTTTCCCTCCGGTTTCAAATCATTTTATTTGATGATACGATAAATATCCCAATAAACTTACTTTAATACCTGCGCCCGCAGGCGCAATTATATTTTCAAGTTTTATTATATCAGTCTTTACATATCTTTTCAATAAAAATCATATATAATACAAAACGAAATATTGGAGTTTGCCATGAAAAGCTTTTTAAAAGAAAATTTTACACATATTCTGTTTTTAATTTTAGTTGGCTTGGTGCTGATTTTGTGGGGAAGGCTCATCGCCGGGGAATTTATAACAAACGCCGCTACCCGCGGACTTAACACCACACAGGACCGGGTGCGGTGCGCCGAAAGCTACGGCTGGCAGGTTGACCCGACCAGCGAAACACAGGAGAATGTCTATATTCCCCAGGAGTTTGACGATGTTTATAACCGCTACAACCGTTTGCAGAGAATGTGCGGCTTCGACCTTTACAAATACCGCGGAAAAGGCGTAATACGCTACACCTTTCGGGCATTAAATTTTCCCGGGGCAGAAGATGCGGAGGTTTTTGTAAACATTTTGGTTTATGACGGAAAAATGATTGGCGGCGACTGCATGACTGTGGCGTTAGACGGTTTTATGGTGCCCATTGACCGGCGTTTTTTGGACTAAAGGCAAATGCTCACATCGCCGGAGTTCAGCGCAGCGGTGTTGCCGTTTGGCAGGCGCACGATAAGGTTTGCATCGCTGTCGATATCCTCAGCAACCGCCGGGCCGGCATAAGGCCCGGCTAGAATTTCAATTTTACGGCCCAAAATGCAGGAGGCCTCTTTATATTCCTCAATATAATCTTTTTGCTCTAACGTTTCATATAGCCTGTCGAACTGCGTAAGCACTTCGGCAATCAGCTTATTTTTTAAATCGTCGGGAAGCGGATGTGAAATCTCTGAAAGGTTTGTCGTTTTAAAGGCAAACTCCTCGGGATATCCGTTTTCCGGCGGTTTTATGTTAATTCCAATTCCTAAAACCGCATAATTTAAATAGCCCGATTCAATTTCCATAGACGCCTCCGTTAAAATTCCGCACAGCTTTTTGTTGTTAAAATAAACATCGTTTACCCATTTTATTTGTGTGTCGGCATGCAGCAGGTGTTTTATGGCGCGGCGCACTGCAACGGACGCGGCTACGGTAATGAAAACAGAGTCCGCCGCTTTTAAGCGCGGGCGGAGCAGCAGGCTGAAATATACGCCGCAGCCTCTGGGTGAAAAAAAGCGTTTGCCGCGGCGTCCTTTGCCGCCGGTTTGCATCTCTGTCACCACAACGGTGCCCTCTTGAGCGCCGTTTTGCGCCAATTCCTTTAAGGCGGTGTTTGTGGAATTTACTTCATCTAAATGAACAATTTTGTGTTTGTTTCCGTTTAAATATTTATAAATGCCGCTGGGGGAAATGATGTCGTTCTTTTCAGAAAACACATATCCTAAGCGGCTGGTAGCATCGAATTTATAGCCTGAATCCCGCAGGCCGGAAATGGCCTTGTTCACTGCCGCGCGGCTCACGCCCAGGCTTTTTGCAATGTCGCTGCCGGAAATCAGCGTTCCGCGGTTTTGCTCAAAAAGTTCTAACAATTTTTCTTTCATGGATTTCACCTCTTGCTTTTATACTACAATAAATTGCAGAAAAAGTCAATTGTAAACCGATTGGTTATGCGGTAATGATATTGTATAAATTACAAAATAGTATTGAAAATTTTTATAAATAATAGTATAATTAGCTCAATGCGACTCGTTTGAAGGCGGTAAAGTACACTTTTAAGGGGATGAGGTATATGAATGAAAAATTTAATAAATATAAAAATCATATCATCAGCCTCTGTGGAGTGGATTGTAATTTGTTTGATGTGCGGCTGAGAAAATTTTTAGAAGTACCCAGCTTCTGCCAAACCTGCCCGCGCTATCCAGATCATGCCAATACGCATTTATACGGCTGTTACGAGGCACAGCGCTGGGACGATAAGTATATTTATTACTGCCCGAGAGGGTTTATCTTTATTGCAGTTGCAATTTGTGATGAAATGCATATCATGGACTACGGCGTAATTGCGGGACCAATTTTAATGGGCGAGCCTGACGAAGAACAAAATGCGTTTTTAGGTATTATTCCTCATTTGAGCACGAAAAACGTCAATGATTTAACCGAGCTTATGGTTCCGGTTTTTTGCCGGACGTTACAGTTCGGCAGACAGTGGGAAGATATTCAGACAAAAGACTTTTTAAATGCCGTATATGACGCGGCGGCGGAAAACACGGACATAAAAAAAGAGCAATATCCGATTTCGCTGGAAAACGATTTGCGCGACTCTATTATAAACGGCAATAAAAAGAGGGCAAAGGAGATTTTAAATCTGCTGCTGGGCCATATATTTTTCCATTCGGCAGGAGAACTTGATAAAATTAAAGAACGAATCACTGAGCTGATTGTTCAGCTATCAAGATTTTCGATTGAAGGCGGCGCGGAAATTTCTCAGATTTTTTCGCTTAATCATAACTACTTAAAAGAAGTGGAACGTTTTGAAAATATTGAACAGCTCAGTGTGTGGCTGAGTAGTGTGATGAATGAATATTTCAGCTATGTGTTCGAATTGCAGGACGTGAAGCACGCGGACAGCATTTATAAGGCAGAGCGGTTTATAAAAGAAAATTATATGCAGAAGATATCGTTAAACGACGTTGCGGGACACGTATATTTAAGCAAAGCGTATTTAAGCAAAATATTTAAAGAGGAAACGGGCATAAGCTTAGTAAATTATATTAACCGGCTTCGTATTGACAAAAGCAAGACGCTTTTAAAAGACCATTCCCTGTCCTTAGCAGACATTGCAGCCCTGGTGGGGTTTGACGATCAGAGCTACTTTTCAAAAATATTTAAAGGCATAACTGGTGTTTCTCCCGGAAAATACCGCAAAAATCCTTCAAAATAATAACAATAAAACGGAGCCTTTTTATAAAAACAGGCTCCGTTTGTTTATAAAATCAATATAAAATTCCGCCGAAATATGTAACTGTGTTTGCGCCGTTTATATATTTCATACCGCATGCTTCTGCCAAGGATGACACCTGAATGCTGTAAGATTCCAGGGAAGCAATTTTTTCCTCCGGAAAACGGCACGGCTCGTTGCTGACAGCGGCGCATTCTTCACAGAAGCGGCAGCCTCCGGCCCCCAGAAGCAGAAACTGAAAATCCGCTTGTTTGCATAATGCATGTACGTCTCTGATCAACTTTTGAAAATTGCGGCTGCTTTCCTGCATTCCTTCAACATCGAAAGAATCTTCTAATTGATAAATTTTTTGAAAAACCAATATATTTTTAAAGGTTTTTGCTTTTGCAATCAGTTTTTCGGTGTTTCCAACGCGGGGAGGACACGTCCAGTTCTTGTCGTAATTTCCGCAGGCATTGCTTTCGCACAGCGAAATCAGCGACGGCTCAAAACGAATTTGCTCCACGGGCAGAACAGCGGCGTGATCCATACCGAAATTATAAATTTTTTGTTCCAGCTCTTTCATAACGCAATCACGCACCGGCACAGATTTTCAGCGCAACATCAGAAGCGGAAGCCGCATCGGTTGTATAATAATCTGCGCCGATGCTGTCGCAGAATTCCTGTGTAATGGGGGCGCCGCCGACCATAATTTTCACTTTGTCGCGGATTCCTTTCTCTTCTGCCTTAGCAACCACATTTTTCATTTCAACCATTGTTGTGGTCAGCAATGCGCTGCAGCAGATAACTTGCGCGTTGTTCTCAATTGCCTTTTCAACAAATGTTTCTGGTGAAACGTCAACGCCCAAATCAATTACTGTGAGACCTTTGCCCTCTAACATCATTTTTACAAGATTTTTGCCAATGTCGTGTAAATCACCCTTAACCGTTCCTACAACCGCAGTTCCGCTGGATTTCACTCCTGCAGTTGCCAAATGCGGCTTAAGCAATTCCGTGCCGGCGTTCATAGCGCGGGCGGCGATTAAAACCTCAGGAACAAAAACTTCATTGTTTTTAAACTTTTCACCAATAATACTCATTCCGCTCAGCAGTCCCTTTTCAAGAATTTCCTGCGGTGCAATTCCTTCTTCAATTGCCTGGGCAACCAGCTCTTTCACCTGTTTTGCTCTTCCCTGCTGCAGAAATGTGCTCATCTCTTCTAAAATATTCATCTCATAACTTCCTTTCATTTTTACTTAATATTATATTATCTTTATTTTAATATAAACCGCAAATCTTGTATAGAAAAATTTTTTGATTTTTTGAAATATTTTATCTATTCTGCTTTATCAAGTTGCAATCCGTTTCTTTTTTTGTTATGCTAATATCACAGCAGACAAGGAAACGAGGAATATTGATGAAAATAACCCTGCAGTCGGACGCAAAAAAAATTTGTATTTCTGTTTTTAACGAAACGCGGATAGACGAAATCATTGCAAAATCGGAATTTAAGCTTACCCGTCCGTGCGGCGGAAATGGAACCTGCGGAAAATGCAAAGTAAAAGCCGTTGGGAATTTGTCTGAAATGAGCGGCGATGAAAAACGTTTTTTGACCAAAGAAGAAATCGGCGCAAACATTCGTCTTGCCTGTTATGCATCGGTTACCGGCGATGCGAATATTACGCTTATTACTTCAAATGAACAAATTCAAGGAATAACAGACGGATATTTTCCTGACTTTAGAAAAAGTCCCCTTACCGGTGATAAAAACTGTTATGCAATGGCAATTGACATTGGAACAACCACAATTGCAGGATATTTTTATAAAATGCCCGAATGTTTTTGCGTAAAACAGACTTGCAGAACAAACCCTCAAACGCAGTTCGGTGCAGACGTTATTTCGCGCATTCAATTTGCAAACGAGGGTGGATTGAAGACGCTTCAAAAAGCAGTGCAGGACGAAATAGAATCCATGAAAACGGAATTTGGCGAACCGGTGGAACTGTCTGTAATTACGGGAAACACAACAATGCTTCATCTTTTTTCCGGACTTGACCCCAGCGGAATTGCCGTTTCGCCGTTTACGCCAAAGAGCCTGTTTGGAATTTTTCAGGAAAACTTTTACTTGCCGCCGTGCATTTCTGCATATGTCGGCGCGGATATAACAACAGCAATTCTGGCAAGCAACATGCAAAAAGACGGCTCTTCGCTTTTAATTGATATTGGAACCAACGGAGAAATGGCATATTGGAGCAACGGCGGCTTTACCTGCTGTTCAACCGCGGCGGGGCCTGCGTTTGAAGGCGCAGGAATTTCGTGCGGAATGCCGGCCGTATCCGGAGCGATAGACCGCGTTTGGTTAGAAAACGGAGCCATCAGGTACCGCACAATCAATCATGCCAAACCCACAGGAATTTGCGGAAGCGGCTTGATGGACGCGGCGGCCTGCCTGTTAAAAGCAGGAATTATAGAAGACAGCGGATATATGGAAGACGATTTTACTTTTCCGGACAGCGCAGTTACCATCACTACGGCAGATATCCGCCAGATACAGCTTGCGAAAGCGGCAATTCGTGCAGGAATTGAAACTTTGGTTCCAAACGGAGCCGGGCTTGACTGCGTTTATATTGCCGGCGGTTTCGGCAGTTATGTAGATATAGAAAGCTGTATTACAATCGGTCTTCTGCCGCCGTCATTTCAAAACAAGGTTCAGGTTTTGGGCAATGCAGCAGGAACCGGCGCAGCAATGATTTTGCAAAGTACAGAATGTCTGGAAAAAGCAAAGGAAATTGCCGGAAATGCAAAAACAGCGGAATTGTCAGCGAATCCGCAGTTTATGGAGCACTATATGCAGCAGATGATGTTTCCATCTGATTTTGCATAATCAATATAAAACAGCCGACGGACAGCGCGATTGTGTCTTAACGGCGGAAACGGAGCTTAATGTGGAAAAAACAGTTTCTCAATGGTTAAATGAATTAAGAACAGCAGATGTGAAAAAAGCAATGCCCATCCTTTCCTTTCCGTGTGTACAGCTTTTAAATGTCAGCGTGAAGGAACTGATTTCAGACAGCGACCTGCAGGCTAAGGGAATGAAAGCGGTTGCCGACCGGTGTGACAGCGCGGCGGCTGTCAGTATGATGGATTTGTCTGTTGAAGCCGAAGCCTTTGGCGCGCAGGTTCGGTTTTCAGACGATGAAGTTCCGACGGTTATCGGAAAACTGCTTGAAACGCCTGAAGACGCACAGAAGCTGGCGGTTCCGGAAATGGGAGCAGGCAGAACAGCATTATATGCGGAGGCAATTAAAAAAGCCTGCGAGCTTATTTGCGACCGTCCCGTTTTGGCAGGGGTAATCGGGCCGTTTTCCCTTTCGGGGCGGCTGATGGACATGACTGAAATTATGGTAAATTGCTATGTGGAGCCTGAAATGGTACATACTACGCTGCAAAAAGCAACCGATTTTATTATAAAATATATCAAATCATTTCGCGATGCAGGGGCCCACGGCGTAGTGATTGCCGAACCGGCGGCAGGTTTGCTTTCTCCCGATTTAAACGCAGAATTTTCTATTCCTTATATCAAACAGATTATTGAAGCGGTGAAAAGTGAAAATTTTGCGGTTGTATATCATAACTGCGGGAACACAATTCCGTTAATTGACGATATTCTTACGGTGAACGCAGATATTTATCACTTTGGAAACGCCGTAGATTTGGAAGAAATCGCGCCGCACATTCCAGGTGACGTTATCTTTATGGGAAATGTGGACCCGGCAGGAGAATTCCGAAACGGAACGGTTGCTTCCATAAAGCAAAATACAAAAGAAATTATGCAAAAGTGCTGTAAATATAAAAATTTCGTAATTTCGTCCGGCTGCGACATACCGCCTATGTCAAGCTGGGAAAATATTGATGCGTTCTTTGAAGCAACAGCCGAATTTTATCGGTAACTTATAAAAAACGCTCCGGTTTCCGGAGCGTTTTTTTGTAATTGCCGTAATGAATGGGGGTGTAATGGTTTAAAAAGTGTTTACTCTTTCAGTTTTATTTGGTACAATAAAAACAAATATAAAGTTGAGGTGAAGCAAATGAAAAAAGCAATATCTATGTGTTTATGCTTTGTGGTATTGCTGTCTGTCTGCGGCATTTTAGCGGCCCCGGCGTCAGCGGAAGCTACCCCGAGCGTAATTGAAACCTTTTACGAGGGGGAGGACGGGGCGTTTTTTTATCCATTTGACAAAGAAATGAGCCTGGGTTCACGGCTTGCAATGATGGGGGATAACCAGATTTCCTATTATAAAGGGGATTCGGATAATACCTCCGGAATGCTGCGGATTCAAAACTATAACAGCATTAACCGAGGTGTAACCGGCGTGAAGTTGATTCCGGGACAAAAGATTCGGATTACGGGAGAGGTTAAATTTTTAAATTCGGACAAGCTGTCGCCTAAAGTGGGAGTTCGGCTGGTGTTTATTGGCGACTCCACAGTCCCGGTTTACAAAGACTCTGCCTGCACACAGCCTTTAATGAACGGGGAAGAACAGGTCACCCTGAAGGATAAATATTTTGGCGTATCCATTGACAAGGATATTTATGGAAACAACATGGTAGACGGAGAATGGCACACCTTTGAGTATATTTATGAGTATGACGGAACATTTGCAACGTCTAAAATTGACAACGTGACCTACACAAATTACATAAAAGACACCGTTACTTCCCAAATGTATTTCAGGCCTATGGGAAACAGTCCTTTGGGAAAGCCTGCGGGAAGTCCTTCTGAGAATTTTACGCAGGAGTATATTGACGCGTGCAGCGCGGCGGGAACAACGCCCTATGTAGACTGTCTGCTGGACAATTTTTCTGTGATGCCCTACAGCGGCATGCTGACAGACGGTGGAAACGTGGGATATGAGCCGAACATATACAACGGCTTTGAAGACGACGGCTGGAAAAAGGATCCCAATAAAACCAATTTTTCCTGGAACAACATAAATTCCAATGCGGCGCTTTCGGATAACGTGCCGGAGGCTTTAGCTGAAACGTCGAAATCCTCTATCGAGCTTACCTATAAGGGAGCGCCGAGGGACGCGTTTGTGGACGTAGGGGTTTCTGCAGCTGGTCCGGCATACAAAATGTGGTTTAACAGGGCCTATAAAATCAGCCTTTGGGCCAAAGGGTCTGAGGCGCTGGCGCAATTTGGAGCTGCAAATAACAAGCCTCTCGTGTTTATCCCCGACCGTTCGGGGGACAAACGAATTGACAGAACGCGCTCAAAATGGCTGCAATCCCCCACAAAAGAGATTATAACGGACGACTGGCAAAAGTATGAGTTTATTTGGTATGAAGATATGGAGCATGCAATCGGCAGAAAGAGCGACACCGATTTTACCACCCGGTTCACCATAAGAACCTATGCCGTGCCGGTAGGAACGGAAAACAATCTGACCGCGACAACAGAAAGCGGGGAGGCGGTGCAGTATATCTATTCCTATCAAAACAGCACCGGCGAAACAGTATATGCCGGGCTGGAGGACTTTAAGCTTTACATTGACGATGTAACCATAGCACCCTTAGACATTGTTTACAACGGCGACATGGCAGTGAAAGATGCGGCGGACAATGACACCGGCGTAATTTATTATAAAAACGGGAAAAAATCGTCTGATTACTGCGCCCCGGGCGGGGATACCATTTCGGCAAAATTGTTCCACGCCGGAACCATTGCAGCAGACGCGACGTTTCAGCAAGAAACCGGGCTGGATAAGAAAAACGTTTTAAAAGTGGCGGCGAACGAGACGCCTTATCAAAGCGTTGAAATTGACCAGGGGAAAACCTATAAAATCAGTTTTTGGGCAAAGGCGGAAAGCGGCAGCGAAAATATGCCGCTGTATGCAATGATGGACAGAAGCATAAAAGGCGATGTGCTGGACAGCACCGTGACAGATAAAAACCCCAACGGGCTTTTGGGTTACGGTAATTCCACGGGGATAACGGGGGACATACCGTTTTACCTGTATAGCGGCACCCAGCAAAATGTGTTTCACGATTATAACAAATTTGAAATTACAGCAGACGGGGAAACGGTTGTAAGCGACGATTATTTTGCGCGGATGAAGTCGGTAAACGGCTATGAAAGCCAGGCGGAGCCCACCGCGTGGAACTATCAATATTTTAACGGCGACAGCTGGGTAAACACAAATGAAGAAGCAAAAACACCCGGTTCGTGGACGCTGGCCGGCGGCTGGACAAAGTATGAATGCTTCTACCAGTGGAATTATCAGGGCGGGCATTACCGCATGCCCAGGCTCTCCTTTGTGTCCGACGGGGCATATGCCATCGCCAACATTCACGTGGAGGAGGCAGTGCCTTACCAGTTTGGAATTGAAAATGTTTCCGTCAGCGGTGACAAAGAGGTTTTTGAAATTGGAGATGAACTTTCCGTTACCTATGATTTTGTGTCCAGCGGCGCACAGACGGCAAACGAGGGAAAGGCGCAGGTTTTAATTCTTGCCGGAACAGAAGCAGAAGGCTTTTATCCTGTTATGGCGGGAACGGCAGAGGGGGCGTTTTCGTTTCGGGTGCCTTCCGGCGCTATCGGCAAGCAGTTAAAAATTCAAATTACGCCTGTTTCGTATGATTACATCTATGCCCAGAAACCATTTGAAATCAGCTTGGCTGGCACGGCAAAAAGCAAGCTGTCGGCCACATTAAAATCCTTTGACAAAAGCGCTGCCACCTGGCAGCTGTGGGCAACTTACGGAGAAAGCAAGCCAACAACCGCCGACGTTGTCACCGCACTTTATGATGCGGACAACAGGCTTTTAAAAACCGAGGTTGCAAAAGCGGAAGTAAAAAATGGGGACGACGGTTTGGTAGCCAGCGGAACGGTGTTTGCGGATAATGCCGTATTGGGAAAGGTGTTTGTGTTAGACTCGCTTGACACCTTAAATCCTATTTGCAGCAGCGAAAAAGCAGATTTATCCGGCGAAAGCGAACGGGACAGCATTAAGGTGCTGGCCATTGGCAACAGCTATGCCGAGGACGCCACAAACTATTTTTATCAGCTGGCGGAGGACGCAGGCGTAAAAGACATTACTGTGGCCTATCTTTACATAGGCGGGTGCACCTTGGAAACCCATGTGAAAAACTTAGAAGGAAACCTGCCTGCTTACCGTTATACAAAAAATAATACAGGTTCATGGAAATCGGAAACAGAAAAAACTATGTTGTATGGCATTGTAGACGAGGACTGGGACGTGATTACCCTGCAGCAGCAAAGCGCAAATTCCGGCATTGCATCTTCTTTCGAGCCAAATTTAACAAAGCTCATTGACTATGTGCAGCAAAACAAGACAAACCCCAGCTGCGAAATTTATTGGCATATGACCTGGGCTTATCAGGAAGGATATGCCGGACTAAGTGCATTTGGCAATGACCAGATGACCATGTATGAGCGGATTTCGCAAAACGTACAGGAAATTGTGCTGCCCAAGGAGGATATAGAAAACATTATTCCTGTTGGCACGGCGGTGCAGAATGCACGGACAAGTCATTTGGGCGACACCTTAAACCGCGACGGCACCCATTTAACACAGGATTTAGGCCGGTATTTGGCCGGGTTGGTATGGGTGAAGAAGCTTACGAACCGTTCCATTGACAACATCGATTATGTGCCGGCAAATTATGCGCCGTCTTTCGGCGGAGATGTTTTGCCCTTGCTGAAAGAAGCGGCGAACAATGCGGTGCGGGAGCCTTTCGCCGTCACAAATTCCAGTTTTACAAAATAATTTTACATGATTCAAAAAAACACCAAAGCGTTTGCTTTGGTGTTTTTTTATGTGGGGAATCAATCATAATTTTTCGTACAGGCTAATAAATATAGAATAACGGTTTACATTTTCTGCTTAGACGAAAGGATTGGTACATACTATGCGCGGCAAAAGAAAAAGATATTATCATAAAACAATTATTTTAAAAGACGTGTTTTCTAATACCTTAATTTATACAATTGCAGTTGTGTTTGCGGTGGGAATTGTTGTGTCCGTCTTGGGAAAGCTAAACATTCAGCCCAGCAGAGCATTTATTATGGCGGAATTTGATAAAATTTTTTGTGCCGGGCAGGAACTTCCATTTGAAAAACGAAATGTTTACGACCGGATTTCTGCTGTTATACCGTCAGTGAAATCCAGTGAAGAAATGACGAAGAAATATTCAGCCAAATACAGCGGCGTAAAAAAAGAAGATAACGCTGCGGAAAAACAGGACAAACAGGAGGAAATCAGTTTCTCCGAAGGAAAAAAAATTAAAAGTATTGACATGTCATCAGACGGCATTACGTTTCGGAACGAAACTGCCTATACGCCGGATGTGCAGTCCCTTTTAAACACAAAACTGAATTTTAAAATGGAAGAAGGAAAACCAAATGTTTTAATTATGCACACCCACACTTCTGAAGCCTATGCCGAAAGCCCTGATGCCAGGTCCACAGACAACAACAAAAATGTCGCCCGGGTTGGAACGGTGATTGAAGAACGGCTGAAAAGCCAGGGCATAAACGTCATTCATGACGTTACACGAAACGACTATCCGGCATACAACGGTTCGTATACGAAAGCTTTGGCGGGAATAACGTCAAACCTTGAAAAAAATCCTACCATTGAAGTGGTGTTAGACGTGCACAGAGATTACGCCGAACAGACGAAAAACGGCGAAGCCATTCAGCTGAAGCCTGTGGCAACGGTGGAGGACAAGCAGGTTGCCCAGGTGATGTTTGTTATTGGCACTGACGGCTTAGGGCTAAAACATCCGGATTGGAAACATAATTTGGCATTTGCCGTGCAGATTCAGGCAGAGTTAAACAAGGTTTCCCCGAAAATTGCAAGGCCGGTGAACATACGGCGGGAACGCTTTAACCAGCACATGACAAAAGGCTCCATGATTATTGAGGTCGGGACCGCCGGAAACACCATTCAGGAGTGTGAAAATGCGGGATATTACATTGGCAATGCCATAGCAGAGGTTTTGAAAAGATATTAATCATTGGATATTTTCGTGCCGGCTGGAACATAATAAGTTTAAGTGTTTATTATGGAAAGCCGGTGTTGATCGGCGGAAAGGACTTATTTATGAAACTTTCACGTAATTTAGAAGAAAACCGCAAGATGATGGCAAAATTGTTTCCGATAGAAAAAAGCTTTGATTTAATTGAACGGCAGATTGTAATCGGCGGCAAAAAGGCGGTTATGTATTTTATAGATGGGTTTGTTAAAGACGGGGTTGTGGGGAAAATTATGCAGTTTTTCCTGGGGCTGACGCCGGACCAGCTTGAAAACGTAAATACTGCCCAAGATTTTGCGGCTCGCTTCGTTTCCTATGTTGAGGTTTCAACCGAGAGCGATGTGGAGAAAATTACCACACAATATCTGTCCGGCCCTGCAATTTTAATGATAGACGGCTATGAGGAAGCAATTTTAATTGACGCCAGAACCTACCCGGCGAGAAGCACGGAAGAACCCGAAAAGGAAAAGGTGCTCCGGGGCTCCCGAGACGGGTTTGTGGAAACGGTTGTCTTTAATACGGCGCTGATTCGAAGAAGAATTCGCGACCCGAAGTTTGTTGCCGAAGTGGTGAATGTGGGGAACCGGTCAAGAACCGATGTGGTAATTGCCTATATTGATGATATTGTGGACAAAAAAACCCTGGAAAAGATTAAAAAGCGGATAGAAAGCATTGATGTGCGCTCCCTTACTATGAGCCAGGAAAGCTTGGCAGAATGCTTGATTAAGCGGAAATGGTACAACCCGTTTCCAAAAATCCGATATACGGAGCGTCCAGACATTGCAGCGGCAAATGTGCTGGAAGGAAACATTGTGATTTTGGTGGACAATGACCCCTCCGCCATGGTTTTGCCCAGTTCCATTTTTGATTTTATCCAAGAGGCAGACGATTTTTATTATCCGCCTGTAATCGGCGGATACATGCGCGCAGTCCGCAATCTGATTTTTTTCTCCACACTGGTGATAACGCCGCTGTGGCTTTTGGCAATTCAAAATATGGACAGGCTGCCGGAGTGGCTTCATTTTCTGCAAATAGCAGAGCCAAACGAGGTGTCGCCCGTTGTTCAGTTGCTTATTTTAGAAGTGGCCATTGACGTTTTAAAGCTGGCGTCGGTGAATACGCCAAATATGTTGGGAAACTCGCTGAGCATCATCGGCGCGCTGATTTTAGGCGATTTTGCCATTCAGTCGGGCTGGTTTGTTCCGGACACAATTCTGTATATGTCTATTGTGGCAATTTGCAGTTTTTCTCAGCCCAGCGTGGAATTAAACTATGCGTTTAAATTTATGCGAATTATTATTTTAGTGCTGAGCCACTTCTTTAATCTTACGGGATTTATCATTGGCGTGGTGCTGTCTTTTGTACTCATTGGAACAAATAAAACGGTAACGGGGAAAGGGTATCTTTATCCAATTATTCCGTTCAATGCCCACGACTTTAAATATAAGTTTTTACGGCTTAAAATTCGTTCTACCGAAAAAATGCACTAAAAAAAATTGTAACGAAAAAGTAAAATTATTACGATTGACTAATTATCCCCTTAGTGTTATAATATATGATAGCATCAAATATAAAATTAATGGAGGTATTTAGTATGCGAAGGACAAACAAGATAGTGTCGCTTATGCTTGCTTTAGGAATGTTGCTTTCCATGGCACTTCCCACCGTAACATCGGCGGCTGATCTAAGTTTCAGTGACGTACCGTCTGACTACACTTACTATTCGGCAATAACAGACTTAACAGCTGAAGGTATTATAAATGGCTTTGAAGACGGTACATTTAAACCGGAGGATCCGGTTACAAGGGCTCAGTTTACAAAGCTGATTTGTTTGGCGGAAAATTCCGGCAATATTAAGTATTCTGAAGCTGACAGGGCAAAGTTTCCGGACGTTGTTTCCACCGGCACGGATGCCCACTGGGCAATTGATTTTATTACAACAGCAAAGAATTCAGGAATCATTAACGGTTATGACGACGGCACATTCAAGCCCGAAAACAGCGTTCTGTATGAACAGGCCGTTAAAATGGCAGTTTGTGCGCTGGGTTATACGGAAGACCGTGCAGAACGTGCAGGCGGCACAGCAGGTGCTTATCCAAGCGGCTATTTAA
Source organism: Congzhengia sp. (assembly GCF_037235575.1). Classification (NCBI taxonomy): domain Bacteria; kingdom Bacillati; phylum Bacillota; class Clostridia; order Eubacteriales; family Oscillospiraceae; genus Congzhengia; species Congzhengia sp. The sequence goes on from NZ_JAXUNN010000033.1 coordinate 57,977, forward strand.
ATCTTGCGGTTAAAGCAAAACTGCTGGACAAAATCAGTGGTGCAAAAATGGGCGAACCCCTAACCCGTGGCCGTGTTGCGCAGCTTATTTATAACATGCGAAATGCGGAAATGGTTGATCCGATAACTGGTGAAACCAGTGGTTCCATGAGGGATCAGACGTCCTCTACACGTTCTTCCGCTGAGGGCAGGATTGTTGCGGTTTATGGCACTTCTCTTTATTACGATGAGGAAAGCGAATGTAACAAAAAGCAAATTGAGCTTGAGCTAAGTAGCGGTAAAAGAGAATTTTATGGTATTGAAAACTTAAAAATTAACGACTTGAACGACTATCTTGGAAGAAGCGTAACGGTTTACTATGATATTGAAAGCGGCGCAGACTACTACGAAGCTTATAATATTGCGTTCCAGAACAAGAAAAATTATGAATTGACCATTAACATGGATGATATTGAAGAATTTAATGGCTCGAAGTTAGAATACTGGACGGAGGACAAAGATGACACAGAGAACATCAGCATTGACTCTGATATTGCGATTATTCATAACGGCCAGTCTGTAAATGAAGATTTTGGTGACATTATTGATGAATTCGCAAGTCAATCCGGCTATATCACTCTTGTTTGCTCAATGAACAATGATATTGCTGATGTTGCATTTATTCGGACCTATGAAACAATTTTTGTAAATTCTCCGAAAGATTCAAAGAACTATAAGGTATATGATTACTATGATTCTTCTAAATCTTTCATTTTAGATGAAACGGATAAAAGTAAAAAAATTACCTTTACGAAAAACGGCTCGCCTTCTGATTTCTCCGGAATTCCTACGACCTGTGTTCTCTCTGTATCAGAAAGCAGCGACGGCAAACTGATTGACGTTCAGATTTCTACCAAAACACAAGCCGGAACGGTTACAGATATTCTTTCTGATGACAGAATTAAGATTGACAAAACTCCGAATACATATTACAGGTTTACAGAAAGTTGTAACAGAAGCGAACAAATTAACGCGGGTATGTATGTTCAGTTCTATTTAGATGCATTTGGCAGGGTAGCGAGATACACAGTATCTTCTGAAAAATCATTTGCATATGGATATTTGGCTGCAGCTGAAGCTGGAACGATGACAGATCCAAAAGTTGAAGTAATGATTTATAAGATGAGCAGTTCAAATTCTACGTTGACAGGAAATCAGTATGCGTTAAAAGATTCTGTGAAAATTGACGGAAAAGTATATTCTGTATCAAAGAATTCAGATGCAATTATGGATTTACTGCGTAGTACTGCTGCAAAAAGTGGAATTAATGCTGCCATTGATGGAAAAGAACCGGAAAACGCAGAATTTGCTCAGCCAATTCGTTATACAACAACGGGCAATGTAATTGACAGCATTTTAACCAGTAACAGCACAGGTGAAATTAATGTATCATTAAATTTAGTTAATTACACATCTGAACCCTTATTGTGTAAGGCTACTGGATCTACTTTAGACAAATATACAATCAGTGGTTCGCAGGTTATCCTTGTTCCGTCTGATCGTATAAACGGTACATACATGACAAAGAGCTATTCGTACTTTAAAAAGGACGAAAGTTATTATGTGCAGCTTGCAAATGTACCATCAACGAATAAGCCAGCGGCAATTTATGTTTATGGCACAGCAACCGGCGGTGCTGATGTCACCACAGAGGTGTTGTCTGAAACCAACATTCCAATGATTGTCACAAGGGCTTCAGATGTTAATTATAAGGATCAAATTAGAAGATGCTTAAAGCTTCTTAGTGCAACTGGAGAAGAATTAGAGGTTTATGACGATGGCCGTGATAATACAGAAGCAGTTCGCACCGTTTCTGCAGGCGATGTTATCAGAGTTGCAGCAGACGGCGATAAGCTGGTTGACGCGATTGAAGTACTTGCTGTAGCTGAAGATGTAGTTTCTGGAAAACAGAAAAACTTAGTTACATTTGATGGAACTTCAAACGGAAAAGACGAATTAGATGCGCCGCTCCGTGTTGTTACTGGTCTAGTTCATAATGCAAAAGAGAACACGGTTGTTATGGCACCTTCCTTTGATTATCCCACTGATGAAGATGTTTATACATATACCTACACAGAAAATGTGAATGTATATGTAATTGATACAAGCAGAGCAGGCAAGGATAACATGATTGAGGAAGGCAACTTTAGCAATATTATTGGTTATAATCAGAGAGCAGAAGATCCAAGCAAAGTTATGGTTTATACCAAAAAAGGCGATGTTGTCGCAATGATAGTTTTTAAATAAAGCGTTCTTTTTTGAAAGACCCGGTAGCTTCCGGGTCTTTCTTTTTTTCTTTAAACTTATTGACAAATACACAAATGGCGTATTATACTAAAATATAACAAAACAAACTGGAGGAAGATATGGAATATCGTGACGTTACTGCCTTTATTAATAAAGCAAAAAAGTTTGGATCAAGGCTGGACTTGATAAGAATTAAAAAGCTGTGCGAGCTTTTGGGGCACCCGGAAGAAAAATGCAGGTTTGTCCATATTGCCGGAACAAACGGCAAAGGCTCGGCTTCAATTTTTATTGAAAATATTTTGGCAAGAGCGGGCTATAAAACTGGTCTTTATACGTCACCTTTTATATATAATTTTAATGAGCGGATTCAAATTAACAATGTTTCTATATCTGACGAAAGCCTCGTTGGCGTTATGGAACAGGTAGTTGCTGCAACAGAACAAATGCTTATGGAAGGCTTTGAACACCCCACAGAATTTGAATTGATTACGGCCGCAGCGTTCCTTTATTTTGCTGAGGAAAAATGTGACGTGGCGGTAATTGAGGTGGGACTAGGCGGAACGCTGGATTCCACAAATGTGATTTCGTCCCCTTTGGTTACTGTGATTATGTCTATCAGTTACGACCATATGGAGTATTTAGGAAATACGCTTGCTGAAATTGCTGAAAATAAGTGCGGCATTATAAAACGCGGCTGCCCGGTAGTGTGTTATCCGTTTCAGCCAAAAGAGGCACTTGCTGTTATTCAAAAAACATCAGAAGCAATGGGCTGTAAACTGACGGTGGCGGATACCGGTTCCCTTAAAATTGAACGAACAGGCCTCGAAGGGAATATGTTTTGTTACAATGGGGTTCCTTTTGAAACAAGTCTGATTGGGGACTATCAAATTTACAATGCAATTACAGCCATAAATGCTGTTAGAGCATTGAAAAATCGGGGCTATATAATTTCGGAGGATGATGTGCAAAATGGCTTGAAAACGGCAAAATGGCCGGCCAGGTTTGAAGTTTTAAGCCGCAGTCCTGTCGTGATTGCAGATGGCTCCCATAACGTTGACGGCATGCGTGCTTTTGTTGACGCAGCGAAGAAAATGCTTCATGGAAATAAGGTGGTTTGCGTTTTTGGCATGCTGAAGGATAAAGAATATTCCAAATGCTTAGAACTGCTTTCTGACATTTCAGACACGATTATCGTTACGGAGGTTGACAGCCTTAGGGCAGAAACTGCCGAAAATTTGGCGTCGGCAGCAAAAAAGTATTTTCCAAATGTATTTGCAGAGCCTGATAATATAGATGCTGTTATGCAGGCAAAGCGATTGGCTGATGGGATGCGTGCAATTGTCGCTTTGGGTTCTTTGTATATGATGAAAAATATAAAAGAGGCTGTTCAAAAGATTTTTCATTAGAATTATGGCATTTATTTCTGGAGGACTAAGATGGGCAAATGGTCTCGCGCCGCAGGAGGCGCCGGCAGTGTTCTCATTTTAGCGGCACTGCTTTTGTTTGGGGTTGTTTCGGGATTAACCTATTTTTATGCGGATGATTTTTACTACGCAATCTTTTTTCGCGGCGGATTGGCTGAATTTTGGCAGCGTACCGCGGAGCATTATAGAACAATGAACGGGCGAGCACTGGTGCATTTTATAGATGAGATCGTTTTAATGTTCGGTACAAAGCTATTTGCTGTGTTAAACCCGTTCATGCTGTTTTCATTTTTTTATTGTTCTGCAAAGACCGTGCTGGCGGACGCAGAACGCACGCAAAAAATATATTTTATATTAGCAGGGCTGGCAATTACAATGCTGCTTCCGATGCGGGTTGCGCGGGAGACACTTTTTTGGATAACAGGCTCCATGAACTATCTGCTTCCGGTATGCCTTGCCGCCTTGGCGTTTTATCTGCACCACAGAACGATTGCTGCTGGAAAAATAAGGTGGTTTACCCTTTTGCTGTGTTTTTTATGCGGAGCCACCACTGAACAGGGCGGGGCTGCGGCATGTGTATTGAGCGCTTCCCTTGCAATATCGGAGATGGTGAAAAAACGGAAAGAATGCAGGAGGGGAATTTGTGGCTGGCCTTTGTTTTTCTGCATTCTGGCAGGTTATGCAACTGTTTTATTGGCGCCGGGCACATTTTACCGCGCTTCCTATGAAGGCAGTTTTGAGTCCGGACGGCTGGCGCAGTCTTTTTTTGCCTTGGCAGACAGCTTGATGGGGAAGAACGGCATTGCGCCATATTTTATTATTTTATTTGTATTAATTGCTGTATTATCCTTAAAGGACAGATTGCTTCCAAAAGGATTGTCAGGCGGATTCGCAGTTTCCTGCTTGCTGGCAGTTTTTTATTTTGTCGCGGTTACTTTTCCATATGCATCCGCCGTGCTTTTTTGCATTTGTCTGCTGTTTGCCGCGGTTGCTGCAATTGCTTTTTTAGGATCTAACATCTACAGAGGAACCGGATGCTTTTTGCTTGCGGCTTTGGCGGCACAAGTAGTTTTAATTGAAGCGCCCTCTACGTATCTTAGGACAATGCTGCCGTCCATTATGCTGTTAACCGTGTGTATTGTATCCTTATTTGTGCGGCTCACAGGTATGTTCAAAAAGGGTGGTACGCCGATTTTTGGATTGGGCATGCTTATTTTTGTTCTTGGCGTTTTCTGTATGACTCAGACCATAGATGGTTACAGGAGTAACAGGGAAGTGATAATAGAAAACGAAAAAAGCGTGATGGACTATGAAAAAAACGGGTTTGCGGAAATATGCACCGACATTACATATCCCTATGCCTATAATATGTTTTATGAGGACGGTTTTTTTCTGAATTATTTTTATGAATATTATAATCTTCCTGAAAAACCGGTTTTGTATTATTTGAGCAAGAGCAGTCCCGAGATTTTTTATGATGGAATGAGACTGACGCACCCGGCAGAGAAAAACGAAGGTTCGTGGTATTTGCCATTAGAACCTGTTGTTACCGCGGCTGGAGGCAGCCTAAACTGGAACGGAAGTGTGCTTGCTATCCAGCTTGGCGAACAAGAGGCGGTATGCCGCCGTGACACCTTATTTTTATCTGACGGAAAGGCCATTGCGTTAGATAACCGCACCTTGCGCCGGTTTGGCAAAATTTATTGGGAGGCCGGCCTGTTTTCCGATGTTTTCGGAATTAAATGCCGAAAGGCCGGAGAAAACCGTATTTTTGTCGAAATGCGTTGACAAAGAACGGAAAATATGGTATGATAAAAACAATGAAGCAGGGGAGCTTATGTTATAGGCTGAGAGGAAGATGTTATCTTCGACCCTTATACCTGATTTGGATAATGCCAACGAAGGAAGGATAGCGTCTTTTTGGTGTGCCCAAATTGGGTGCACCTTATTTTTTTAGAAAAGGAATGACGCAAATGAAAATTGAAACGAAAAAATTGACGTTAAGTGCAGTGATGATTGCGCTAAGCGCGGTGCTAAGCTTAGTGAAGGTTTATGAGCTTCCCTTAGGCGGGTCGATCACGCTTTTAAGCATGCTGCCGGTGGCGGTTATTGCCATTTGTTACGGCACCAAGTGGGGGCTGTTTTGTTCCACGCTTTATGCGTTTGTTCAAATTGCTTTAGATGCGGGCAAGCTCATGGGATATGGCATGACGGCGGGCACCTGGGCAGGCTGTTTGATGTTTGACTATATCATTGCGTTCGGCGCTCTGGGGCTAGCCGGCCTGTTTCGTAAAAAAGATACCATTGGCATGTGTGCGGGAATTACGCTGGCATTGGTTATCCGTTTTATATCGCACTTTATTTCCGGTTCCATTGTGTTCTCGGTGTTCTGCCCTGAGGGCTGGAACGTTTTTTTCTATTCTTTTTGCTACAACGGAAGCTACATGCTGCCGGAATTGATTATCACCATAATCGGTGCGGTTCTCCTGTTCCGTATTCCGCAGGTTAGAAAACTGATTGAAGAAAAACAGTAAGAAGAAAAACAGCAGTTTATAAAGGTGTTACCTGTGAATTTTTCGAAATTCTCTGGGTGACACCTTTATGTTTTCTTTAAAGACTTTTAAAAAGAATTTATAGTCGCAATAGCCCGTTTCCTGGGCAATTTCCGTAACTGGTTTTAAGGTTGTCACCAGAAGGTGACAGGCCTGTTCAATTCGTTTGCGCTGCACATATTTATTAAAGTTCGTTCCGGTTTCCTCTTTAAATTTCCGGCTGATATAGGAAAGGGAGTAATTAATTTCACTACAAATTTTGTCCAGTGAGATGTTAGAAGAAAAATTTTTATCGGCAAAATCAACTATTTTTGCTACCACTTCGTTATGAATTACCTTGGCGGGCGTGTAAATTTTGCGCAGCGTAAGCACCAAAAGCTCAATTAAGTAGCAGCGCGCAAGCTCCACGTGACCTGCTTGTTTCTCTTCCGATTCCTGGTCTATGCGGTATAGCAGGGACAAAATTTTTCCGTCGCTGTCGTGAAAAACATATTCCGTGGGAATTTCTCTTAACTGGTAGCGATTGAATCGAATGAGATAGCAGTTTAAAAGTTCGTTGAAACTTTTACAGTTTGAGAGCGCGCCGTCTAAAATTTCAGGAAAAAACAAGCAATGAACCAGTTCTAATGTTTCTTTTTTCTTATCCGGAGAATAACCGTGTTCAGCATGGCAATCGATAATGAAATAATCTCCTTTTTTAATAGGAATTTCTTTTCCGGCAATGTGATGAATTGCCGAGCCGCCCTTGACATATGCAAACTCTATGAAGTCATGGGAATGCATGTTTGTAACATTCCCTGTTACACTGTGAATCATTATTTTTGTTTCTCCTGAGATTAATTTTTCCGTCGTATATTGCATAGCAAAAACGCCCCCTTTAATAGAAAAAAACGCCCGTTGTTCTCATTATAGTACAAGTGATATGATGAAGTCAAGATTTTTCATTTTACGATTAAAAAAGGGAGGGTAGATTTACGTTTGGACAGCACCGCTGTACTATATTTTTAATAGAAAAGAGTGATGAAAAATGGTTGGCAAAAGGGTTTTTAGAATTATGATTTTTACGTTCTTGCTTATCGGTTTGATGGTGCTTCCGGCATATGCGGCAGGAATGAAGGATTTGGTAAAAGATGATTTTTCAGAAAAAGCAGACGGAACACCGCTTAATGTGGGAACCAACGATGGCAACTGGAATCTTTCCTATTCCGGAATCGGAAGCGTTGATACACCGCAGGTGACCTATGAAGACGGTGCGATAAAAATAAGCAAGAGTGCTGCCGGAGCAAATTTGGATTTATATAAAAAAATGACAGATGATGCGATTCCTACGTCAGGAAAAGTTGTTTACTCCTTTGATGTAAAATATTCCCCTCACTGCACGCACTCTGTGTTTGCTTCGGATTTTATATTCCGTTTAGCTCCTGATTTGGCGAATATGGGAGACAGGCTGCCGCGCAACCAGCTTTTTTATTCTCTTCATTATGTGAACGGCGGAGACGGCGGACATTTATTATTTACCAATAACAATAATGACATGTTCTATCCGAAAACTCTTATAGGAACTGCTTTTGACTGGTATCATTTTGAATACACAGTTGATTATGACAATAACAAGTATTCTGTGAAAATTGCAGATAAGGTTATGCCGTATTTAGAATCTGACAAGATAATCCCCCAAGGATTTATTGACAATGGAGGAGGAACCTACTTTCAAACCGTACTTGTTACCTCAAATTTGGGGGCGGATGTTCCGAATTTAGAAATGTATATTAAAAACTTTACTGTAACAACCGGGGAAACTATGTGGCCGGAAGAAAATGCACTGACAGTTACCGATGTTTTGTCAAGCGCAGCTACTTTAAACTGGAACCCGTTGGATACCAACGGCGTAACCGGATATGAAATATATAAAAATGATGAACTAATTGATACCATAATGAATCCAAACCAAACATCTTATACTGTATCGAACCTTACAGGCAGCACAACATACGATTTTTCAGTAAAACCGTTGTTTGCAGATACAGAAACCTATGATAAAACACTGAATATCAGCGTTACAACCGGCGGAGTGATTTTGCGCGAAAATATGTTTCAGCAACTGTCGGCCGGGAGAACGCATATTATCGGCGCAAACAAAAATGCTGCGGTTAAGGCGTGGGGCGGAAACAGCATGGGGCAGACAAACAGCGGCATGACAAAACCGGCAGCCAAAGCGGCAGCTGGAGCGTTCAGCTCCTATGTTATCGATTTAAGCGGGAATGTATATGCATGGGGCAGCAACAGTTCGGGTCAGTTAGGGATTGGAAGCAGTGACCTTACCGTGCCGAATCCTGTTGTTATTCCCACTCTGAGCGGTGTGAAGTCTGTAGCGGCAGGCAAAGAGCACGCCCTTGCGCTCACTGACGACGGTAAGGTATATGCATGGGGAAACAACCGGTTCGGGCAATTGGGAACCGGCAACGCTGATACAGTTTTAGAAGCAGCATCGCCTGTTTTAATCAGCGTGTTAAGCGATAAAAAAGTTGTTGGCATTTATGCAGGAGGCGACACCTCTTTTGCCGTATGTGAAGACGGAACCCTGTTCGGCTGGGGCATGAATTATGTTGGCCAGTTGGCAGACGCCAATTTAAACAACAAAGATGTTCCAACACTTATCAGTATTCCCGGAATGAAAGTGTTATCGGTTGCAGCCGGAAACGGACATACGATTGCGCTCTGCTATTCCGAAACTGAAAGTAAAACCAGCGTTTGGGGATGGGGCAATGACGGTCAGGCG
>NZ_JAXUNN010000034.1:0-9144 GCF_037235575.1 Congzhengia sp.
GGCTGAAGAGGCGCCCCTGCTAAGGGTGTAGGTCGGGTAACCGGCGCGAGAGTTCAAATCTCTCCATCTCCGCCAAAGCCTCGAAATCGTCTTTCGAGGCTTTTTTCATACCTCCTTTTACCGCGATTTAAGGTGTAACTTTAAAGTAAAATTAGACAATTTTCTAACTTTATTGAAATTATATGAAAAAAGAATCTATGTTTTTCATTTTTATGATAAAATACCTCTTGATTTTACAAAACCTCTATGATATAATTTGTTTACAATGAAATATTAGAGGTGTTATTTATGCCCCAGATTCGTTTATTAAAAGAGCCAGGTTATATTTATGATTTAATTTTTATTTTTTACCTCAAGTTTAATACAAAATTATGCATCAATAATCTTGACAGCAATGACAAAAAACTGTCTGAAAATATAAAATTTTTTAATGACTTATTAGACCAGTTTCCTGAAATTTCAGAGGATTTATATGTGTTCTTTCACGCTGTTGAAAACGGCTGTTGTCTTATCACGACGCAATATTTTAATCCGCATAAAGAACAGTTTTCTACAACCTATAATTTTAAGTTTTTGCGGAAAGAGTTATCTGATAAAGACAAAATAATTCGCAATGTGGTTCGGTTTTATTTTTACGACCTCACAGATGAACAAGTAGATGACTGTGTAAATTCAAGCTCTGTGCTGTTTTCATGCATTAAAAACTCGCACTATGGCGCTGAGGTAAAAAGCAAGCTGTATGAGTTTTTTCATGACACCGAGCACCACATTCAAACGCTTTACTATGAGTTAATGACGAAAGAATTTATGCTTTCACAGTATTACGAAAAAAATTATCAGAAAATTCTTGACGTTTATAACCAGACTACGTTTGAAATTCTGAGTGAAAATTTGAAAGGCTTAGATGATTTAAACTTTATTAAAAAAGACAGTCAACAATTATATGTTTCCTATTGCCTGTTAAATAAATTTAACCTTAATTTTTTTGGTGTGCAGGAGGGTGTTGTTTATCTTCTTGGTTACGACTATCTTTCTGTTTTAGATTTTGTTAAAAACAAAAAGGATTTGAACTTATTAGATTTCGGCAATGCGATATGTGAAGAAAGCCGGGTGAAAATTTTGGAGCTGCTGTTGAAACGGGAGGAAGTTACCTGCAAGGACTTGGAAAAGATTTTCAGTTTCTCCGGCTCCACGGCCTATCACCACATCACCATGATGACGAAAATTGGGGTTGTAAAAACGCGGAACGAAGGAAAAACCATTTTTTATAGCCTGAACAGAAAGTACTTTGACGCCATAATCGACGTTTTAAGTAAATATTCAAGCAAATGACACGAAAGGGGGAAAGACATCATGATTAAAACTTGGAAAAAGCCTGTTTGCTCCACCATTAAGGCGGATCAATTATCAGCTTACATTAAGGCGGCAGCCCGCTCTGGTTGCCATTACTTTGTTATTCGCTAAATAGTATTGAAAAAATTGCAGCAAAAACGCTGTTGCGTTTTTGCTGCAATTTTTGTTTAGCCCAGTTACGGATATGGTACGAAAAGGCAGGCCGCAAAGCTTTGCGGCCTGCCTTTTCGTTTCAGTATTATTGACAAAGACCACACGCTGTGGTATATTTAGAGTATATAATAAGCAAAAGTAGTATTATTTTTTTTAATAGGGGGCATTTACTTGAATTTTTCGCAAAGACTGCAGGAAATTATGAAAAACAATGGAATTACGAAATTTAAGTTGTCGAAACAGTTAAATGTGTCCCCCAGCACGGTTGCGAACTGGTTGAACGGAGAAAGCAGCCCGAATATTGAGCGAATTCGGCAAATTGCAGAATTCTTTAACGTTTCAACAGATTTTCTGCTGACCGGCAGTGACGCCTCAGGCCAGCAGATGCTCGTATCAAATGAATCTTTTGAGCAGTTGGAACGTATTTTATTAGACGCATTCCGCAAGGTTTCAATCAGCGATAAAATTGCCATTCTGCAGCACGCGGAATCACTTGCTCACAGCAGGCAAATATATGATATGATTGGCGATATTCCTCACAACGAAAATTTTTCGTTTGCTGAAAACGGAAATCATACGAAGTCTCTACTGACTCCAGATGATGTCAGACGGATAAAAGCACTTCTAAAAAAATACGATGAGGATAATCAATAAAAAATTGGAATAAAAACTCCTGCATAAAAATGCAGGTTTTTTTATAAAATACGTTCCAGGAAGAGGAACGATAAGGAGATGTTTTATGGGATTTTCAATTGAAACCAGTGTACCGGTATTTACCGTGTTCCTGCAGGGACTGATTAGCTTTCTATCACCCTGCATTCTTCCCCTTGTTCCGCTGTATGTGAGCTATCTGGCTGGGGGGACAAAAATGTTGGATGCAGATGGAACCATCCGCTATCCCCGCCGAAAAGTTTTGATAAATACGCTCTTTTTTGTGATTGGAATTAGCTTTGCCTTTTTCCTGCTGGGATTTGGTTTTACTGCTCTGGGACGGTTTTTCAGCGACAACCGCATTTGGTTTGCGCGTATCAGCGGAATTGTAATGATTTTGTTTGGCCTGTACCAGTTCGGTGTGTTTGGAAAATCCGGCACACTTGACCGGGAGCGCCGGCTGCCGTTTTCACTTGATCGTTTTACCATGGGGCCTGTTCCTGCACTGATTTTAGGGTTTACGTTCAGCTTCGCATGGACGCCTTGTGTGGGGCCCACCCTGGGCAGTGTGCTTTTAATGGCGGGTGCATCGCAAACCGCTGCAAAAGGATTTTTGCTCATCGGCGTTTATACACTGGGCTTTGTTTTGCCCTTTATCGCAGTGGGGCTTTTTACCACCACGGTGTTAGAGTTTTTTAAAAAACATCAGAACATTGTGCGTTACACCGTGAAAACCGGCGCTGTTTTGCTGGTGCTCATGGGAATTATGACGTTAACGGGCTATTTAAACGGCATTACCGGCTATTTATCGAACTTAGGCACGGGTTTTGGAAATAACCAAAGCACGCAAAGCAGCGAACCGGAAAAGCCCTCTGCCTCCCCCACTGCATCTTCCGGCGCAGAAGAGGAAGAAAAAACAGTGCCGGCGCCGGACTTTACCTTAAAAGACCAGTATGGGAACCAGCACAGACTGTCTGACTATAAAGGAAAAACTGTGTTTTTAAACTTTTGGGCCACCTGGTGCCCGCCCTGCAAACAGGAAATGCCGGAAATTCAGGCGCTTTATGAACGGTATGGCAAAAACAGCGGTGATTTGATTGTGCTGGGTGTAGCAGGCCCCAATCAGGACCGGGAAGGCTCTGCAGACCATGTAAAAGAGTTCCTTTCAAAAAACAATTATACCTTTCCCGTTGTGCTGGACGAAAGCGGCGATTTGTTTTATCAATACCGCATCAGCGCATTCCCCACCACATATATGATTGATAAAGACGGCAATATCTACGGCGGCGTGGCAAGCGCCCTGACCGGCGATATGATGGAAAGCATTGTAAAACAAACGATGGACGCAAACCAGTAAAGCAAAAAAAACAGGGTACAGTAATAATGCTGTATCCTGTTTTTTACCTCTTACTGTAAAAAAACAACCTGTTAGCAGAAAAGAATTTACATAGCAGCGAAATTCAGCTATAATAAGAACTGCAGGAAAGGAGCTGAAACTGTGAAAATTCGAATTGAAGTTGACGATGCAATTTCCGACGAAGAGGTCATCATCCGCTGCAGGGAAATCAGCAGCACCATTCAAACGCTTCAGCAAACCTTGCTTCAATCCCTGCAAAAGGTGAAGCTGGTCTTTTATAAAAATAATGTTGAATATTATCTACCGGTCAGTTCCATTTACTTTTTTGAAACCGCGCAAACAACCATAGATGCCCACACAAAGGACGACGTTTATAAAATTAAATATAAATTATACGAGCTTGAGGATCTGCTTCCCCGCTCTTTTGTCCGTATATCCAAATCCACTATTATAAATGTGGATTTCGTATATTCGATTGACAAAAACCTGACTTCCTCCGGCTGCGTACGATTTTACCACACCCATAAGCAGGTGTTTGTGTCCAGAAACTATTACAAAGCTTTAAAAAACAGGTTAGACGAAAGGAGAACTTATCATGAATAAAAAAAATATTGTGTGGGGGCTCATTTTTATTATGGCCGCAATCTTAGTTGTGTGCGGGGCCTTTGGGATTTTGGGAAATCCGGTGAATTTAATTATAACGGTGCTGTTAATTCCAATTATCATTTCAAATGTAGTTCACTTAGCATACCCGGGCATTTTTTTCCCGTTGGCAATAATTGCAATTTTGTATGACGATTATCTGGGCATTCAGGCGCTTACGCCCTGGCCGGTTTTATTTATTGCTTTATTTTTAAGCATAGGGCTTTCCTTTTTGTTTCCCAAGTATAAGCATTTTTACAAACACTCGAGGGAAGAATCGTTTCACGAAATTATTAACGAAGCGGACGACAGCGTTATAAACCTTTCTGCTAAGTTCGGCGGCAGTGTGAAATATGTTAATACAAACCAGCTGCAAGAGGTGAATATTGACTGCGCGTTCAGCGGAATGAAAGTTTATTTCGACCATGCGGATATGGCCGGCGAAAAGGCCTCTGTTAACGTTCGTTTAAGCTTTTCCGGCTTAGAACTCTATGTGCCAAAAAATTGGAATGTAGTAGATAATTTAGGCTGCACCTTAAGCGGTGTGAAGCACAGAGGTACTGCTTCTGAGACCACCGACAAAACACTTGTGTTAAACGGATCTGTCAGCTTTTCTGGCGTAACAATTATTTATGTATAATAATAAAAAAACACCGCTTAATTTAAGCGGTGTTTTTTTATTACTCCTGCTTCTCCAGTTCCAAAAGCGTTTGTTTCACGTCAAGCCCGCCGGCATATCCCGTCAGTTTGCCGCTTGTGCCAACCACACGATGGCACGGAATGATAATGGAAATGGGGTTGTGCCCTACCGCACCGCCCACTGCCCGGGCTGATGTACCTTTCCCGGTTATTTGCGATAGCTGAGCGGCAATTGCGCCATATGTGGTGGTAGCTCCATAAGGAATGGATCGCAAAACCTCCCACACCGCCTGACGAAAACTGCTTCCCTTTGGCTTCAGCGGAAAATCAATTTCAGGGGCCTGTCCGTTAAAATATGCGGTCAGCCAGCTTGCGGCCTTTAAATGAACCGGCGTTTCCTTTTTTTCAGCATCTGTGGAAAGGGTTGCAGCATAATATTTTTGTCCCTCTATCCATAGCCCTGTAAGGGCTTCCCCGTCGCTGGACAGAAGCAATCTGCCAACCGGCGATTTATATTCATAAATAAAGTCCATCTTCATTCCTCCTTTTGCTTCTATTGTACCATAGTTTTCACAGGTTTTCAAAAGTTTTTTTAATACTGCTTGACATATTATACTATGCGTTATATAATATAATGTGAAAGGAGGGATATGTATGGATGCACAATTAAAACGGGGCGTTTTAGATGTCTGCGTTCTTACTGCAATCAACAAAGAGGATTCTTATGGCTACAAAATCATTAAGGACATTTCCCCCTATGTTGAAATTTCTGAATCTACCCTTTACCCCATTTTAAAGCGGCTGGAAAGCTCCGGCTGTATTACGGTTTATACGGTAGAACATAACGGCCGGCTTCGGAAATATTATAAAATAACACCGTCGGGCATGGATAAAATACGGCTATTTTTAACGGAATGGAAAGAAATTATGAAAGCATACGAATTTATAAAGGAGGAGTATGGAAATGAATAAGCAGGAATATTTAGAGGCCTTAAATAAGGCGCTTTCCGGCATCCCTGAAAGCGAAAAACAAAAAACGCTGGATTATTACACAGAAATAATTGATGACGCCATGGAAGAAGGAGAAGAGGAAGCAAGCATCATTGCGCGGCTCGATGCCCCGTCGGATATCGGCAGGCGGCTCATTGATGAAACGCCGCTGCGCAAATTTGTCACAGAAGATGTAAAAAAACATAAAATCGACACTTTAACCGCCATCTTGCTGGCAATATCATCCCCGCTGTGGGTTTCACTGTTGCTGGCCGCAATTGTTGTGATTTTTGCGTTGTATATCGCGGTGTGGTCGTTGGTTATTTCCCTTTTTGCTGTGTTTGCCGCTCTTGTGTGTTCCGCAATTGCATTTCTTTTGGCAACACCGTTTGTGTTTGCCGAAGCGGCACTTAAGGCCATGCTGTTTTTTGGCTTTGCCCTCATTTCTATCGGACTTTCAGTATTTTTATTTTTCTTTTCTGTGTGGTGTTCCAAGCAGGTCATTCGCTTTACCCTGTTTTTATTCCGCAAGGTGAAAGAATCATTTGTTAAGAAAGGAAGTGCGGCAGTATGAAATCGAAAAAAATTATTATGCTCACAGCCGGAATACTCCTGCTGGGCGGAATTATAATTGCAGGCGCCGCAGCTGCGATGGGTGCGCTGACAAAGACGGGGCCTGTTCTGCAGACAAAATCGTTTCCATCCGAAGGGGTCTTTAAAATAGATATAGACCTTTCGTTTGACGATATTTACATTACCACAAAAGATATAAGCGAAATTAAAGTAACTTGCTATACGGGAAAAACAAAAGATTATCGTATCAGCACCGAGGACGGTGTTTTCACAATGCAAACCATGCCCGCCTCAGAACTGAATAAGCGGTGGTATGATTATATTGATATTAACTTCTGCAATACCGGCCGCGTTACTGTTGAGCTGCCGAAAGATTTGGCGCCTGAATTTGACCTTCATACAGATTATGGCGACATTAAGGCAACAAATTTACAAGGAACCGTGCACGCCTCTGCCAGCGCCGGTGATATTGAATTAGAACGCAGCGCGTTTTTAAAGCTAGAATGTATTGCAGAGTTTGGCGACATTGACCTAGAAGATGTAAGTGCTGACGTGCTCTCCGCCGACAACTCCTGCGGAGACATCGATTTTGAAAATATTGTCAGCGATTCCATGCGCTTTAGCTGCCAGTTTGGAGACATATCGGGCACGATTGACGCAGCAAAAAGCGAGTTTGCCATTTCTGCCAAAACAGAATTTGGCGACTGTAATCTTTCAAACCAGGCAAATGGACTTTATGACCTAACAGCAGAAAACGAATGCGGTGATATTAAAATTAAGTTCAACCGGCCTTAATCATTAACAAAAACCCCGCAAGCCTTGCAGCTGCGGGGTTTTCTGGTGGGAAGAGTGAACAATTTAGATATCCTTCGTGCCGCAGGCGTACTCGCAAAAAGGTGGTAGCGACAGCGAGCCGTCGCAAGCGCGTAGGCGAGCCGAGCAGGCCTTTTTGCGAAAAAGGAGGAGTAGCGGCGCGGGCGAATGATTTTTTCTGCAAGAAAAAATCGGAGCAAGCAAAACTTACTCCGACGTGGTACACCATCGGGGGCTCGAACCCCGGACACCCTGATTAAGAGTTAATCAAACGCCTTTTTACGCTGTTTATCAAAAACCCTCGCAACGCAGGCTACATAAGGCTTTTCTTCGTTTTTCTGTACATTTCATTTACGGTAAATTACCGCTGTTTTTTGCCGCTTAATCAGTCAAAAATTCAGTCAAATAATAATCTCACATTAAAACACAAGAGGCGGAACGCTCCGCCTCTTGTGCAACCGAATTTAATGACAAACCTTACACGCCGAATAACCTTGCGTCTTTGCTTTGCTCAGCGTTAAAGTTCTCGTGTCGTTCTTTCCTCTAACATACCTGCAAGAAGCAGTATGATACTTCTCCCCCGTCCGGGTCACAACAACCGTTGCTTCTTTTTTGGCCGGCGCCTTCGTTGCCTTTGTAGTTGGTGCAGGCGTTGGTTCAAGCGTAGCTATCGGAGTCGGCACAGGCGTTGGTTCAGGCGTAACCACGGGAGTCGGTTCGGGTAGTGTCTCGGGCGTAACCTCCGGAGTCGGAACCGGTGTTGCGTCCACAGTAACCACTGCCGTGCTGTTCGCCGCACTACTGGCCCCATCTGACGTTCCACCGCAGCCAGACAACACCAACATAGACGCAATCAATGCAAGAAAAACAGCCCAAATGCTTTTAACTTTGTGAGAAAAATATCCGTTCATGTTACAAAATTCCCCCTTGTTTGTCGATATTGTATTTTAAAATAACAGTTTAACAATAATTTATTTTGCCAAAACCGTCAATCAATTGTCACAATTCGAAACAAAATTGAAATACATGATACACGCCGGGACAAACTCCGATTTGTTCAAAATTTCCTTACGGAAATTCCTCACACCATTTCGCTGTTGTTCCTTTCCCCCACAGCGTCTTAACTCCTCCGGGGGCTTTGCACCCATTCCCGCCACATGCGGGACCTCCATTATTTATTCCTTTTCCCCTTTTTGCTTTACCAGCTGATTCACATACACACTGGCCCCAGCCACCAATACCCCCTGGGTAATTCCCGCGAATACCACAGCCAACACATCTCGCCACCCGGCAACCTCCAAATTGGCGATTAAATATACCGTGCTCAACAGTATGCCAACTACGCCCAGCAGCCAAGGAATATGCTTGTCCTTAAACGCGCTCTTTTTCAGCGCAAAACCAATTAAGTACAACACCGGAACCAGCACAAGCAATTCCGGACATATCAGTTCGTTCAAAAAATCAAACATGGTGTTTTCCCCTTTCATTTCTTGTTCACAGTTTCTAAAACCGTAATCCGCTTTTCGTGATTATTCACTTTCCCATAAATATCCTCATGGGTCTTGTGAAACTCCTGAAGCTGATTTGTATATCGTTTTTTAAATTCGTCCAAACCGTTCATAAACGCTTCCATTTGCGTTGTAAGCTTTGCTATGGTGGAATTTAACCTTGCAATCGGGGTGGCTACCGCCGCCAGCAAACCAACCAAAGAAACAATAACGGTTACAACCGTCCATTCCATACTCCACACCCCTCACTTTCCCATAATATACCGCACAACGTTCCGCGCAATAATCGCCGCCTGCGCCCGCGTTACCGGCTTATCCGGCTCAAAATGGGTTTCGTCCACTCCGTTCATGATTCCCATTTCAAACACTTCCCGAATTTGCTTTTCTCCGTAGTGCCCGCTGATGTCTTCAAATTTACATTCTGCCATTTTTATTTCCTCCTTAATCAACTGTTTAAACTTTTCC
>NZ_JAXUNN010000035.1:0-8716 GCF_037235575.1 Congzhengia sp.
GACGGAGCTTTAAAGGTGGTTGAATTTTCGGTGCCCGTTTCTGGAAATTATATTTTTTATGTGTATAAAACAAAGGATTATGCAGGGACGATTTCAACAGCAATCATTAATAAATCCAGCATGGAGAATGTTTTTGCATATAACGATAAACTGTTAGCAGGGAAGCAATATGTTAAAGTTGGTAAATCTACCACACTGCCGGTTCTGTTGGAGCAGGACGTAAAATATGAACTGACTGTAGCTTCTAACGGCGCAGCAATTGACATTGATTATATCGACGTGATGTGTGTAGATCTGCCTGTGAACGGAAAAACCTCAATTCCATCTCATTACGCCGTTAATGTCTCTGACATGGACGACGGCCATTTAAATAACACCGACCAGGCGAAGAATATGCCAACTCCCGGATACGCCTTAATTGGCGACTTTAACAGCGAGCTGTTAAGCAGCCGCCGCGAAACTTTTCCTATTAGTTTGCACTTAGACAACGGAAAATGGATTGAATATAGTTTAGATGTGAAAACACCGGGGCTGTATAGTGTTAAGATAGTTGCGAATACTTATCCCACAGGCGGGCCGGTAAAAGACAGTGAAGAAATAAAAGAAATTAATGAACAGTTAAAATATTCTGTAAATGGAACCCTGATTGGCACAGTGCCCTATAGCAACAACACAGCAGACGACCTTATCTTAACTATGCCATCGGTATATCTTGGCGCAGGAAACCAAACAATTCGGTTTGACCACCCTGCGACACCGAAAATTGCCGGATTTTATTTTAAAGAAATTTTAATTGCCCCCTCGACAGAGTCAAATATAATTGACGCAACAACATTGCCTGCAGAATTTAATGGAACCTCCATTTCTTCTATTACCGGCTCTACCTCTGGAAGAATGATTAACCTGAATGCGGGAGAAAGTGTTACGTTCAAATTTAAATCCGGGGCGTTTGATTCGGCGGATTTAAAGATGATAGAAAGCGCTGTACCCCAGAATGCGTCTGTGACATATGTAATGGACGAGGAGGCTCCGCAAACTGTTACCATAAACCAGCTTGGAAAAATTTTTGAAGCAAAAGATATTACAGAGGGGCCGCATACTATCACCATTACGTCAAATACGGCGGGAGTTGGAATTGCTAGGCTTTTGCTTTGTGAACATTCAGATGATGTTGCGCAGGGTACGACAATTGATGTGCCTGCAAGATCAATTCGAACAGCAATTGGATTAGATTATGGCGTTATTTTGGGAGGAACCGCAGTGGTGGATCCTGATAACGGTGTATATACCATAACCGGTCCCGGAGAATATCAATTTAAGCTGAACATTGCAGACGGCGGGTATTATACCATGTATGCAAATGCGATGATGTATCAGAATTCTTTTACAATTTCGATAGATGGTAATGATGTTACCACAAAAATGTATCAGGATACTTCCAATCCGAATAACATAAGAGACTCGTTGCCGGTAAAATTGAAACGGCTTTCGAATCCTATTTATTTAAATGCAGGAGAGCATGAGTTTATTATCAATGTATTAGACGGCAATTTTGCCGAGATTCACAATATGGAACTGCAGCGCACGGATGGCCCTATTTCAACAGATATAACAAATGAAACGATTATTCCCGCATGGAACCATTCAAGCTGGAGAAATTTATCCAACGGATGGTATTTCCCTCATCAGGACGGGCAGGGCGGTAAGCTTACCGTTGGTATTTACTCCGATTTGCGAAACATTGTTGTGGAAGGAAGCGCGGAATATACCTTTGACGTAACAGTGGAGGAAAGCGGATATTATAACTATGGTCTTTATTATACCAATCCTGAAAACCAGACGGTATTTCATTATGTCATTGATGATGTTACGTATGAATTGTCGGGAACATCAGGCAGTACAACTAAATTGTCTTCGACAGAGGCAATCTATCTGGAAAAAGGAAAACACACGGTTACGATTTCTAAAAAATCCAGCGCCGGCGGTACTGTAAGGGTGTTTGCGCTGACATTTGCCAAAAGTACAGGCAACGTAATTACGCTTGATACGGCGGCCTCAAAAGCAACATTTGAGGTTGATTTCGGAAAAACCGTTACAGGTACAGTGATCACAGCGCTTTATCAAGACAACCAGCTTGTGGGTGTTGTGACCACCAGCATTAATGAAAAGCAAAACGTTGTAGTTGGTGTGCCTTATAACGCTTCACCCGATACTGCAAAAGTCATGGTTTGGGGAAACCTAATCAACATAAAACCAATAGAAGGTGCGGCGACATATACGTCTGCTTCGCCTGAATGGAAAACAAAATAAACAGTTAATGAGAACCGTCCCGCAAATGCGGGACGGTTTCTTCAAAAAATATGAAAAAAATACTTTACAAATTAAAATAAATATGATATAATAAATTCTCGTTGAGTGGTTTAATTTTATCTATATGCACCATTAGCTCAGTTGGTAGAGCACCTGACTCTTAATCAGGGTGTCCGGGGTTCGAGCCCCCGATGGTGTACCACCAGAAAACCCCGCAGCCGTAAGGCTTGCGGGGTTTTGTTATTTTTGTCGTTCGGTTAAAAAGTGGTGTTTGACTGAATTTTGACTGAATAAATATGTTTGAATGATTTTGTTGACTGATTATTGGAAAGCGGATGTAAGTTTTTCTGTTATGTCGGCATCACTACGTTCGAGGTGTGTGTAGATGTCGAGCGTTACGGTAATGCTTTTATGCCCCAACAGGTATTGGGCGGTTTTGACATCGATTCCGGCGTAGTATAGTGTTGTGGCGTAAGTATGTCTTAACGTATGTGCGGTGAAAGTTGGTTTCATTCCATCATTCATATAGTATGATGTTTTTTTCTGAATGGATGAAAACATACGCCGGAGCATGGATTTTGTGGCGATTTGGCCGTTTTGTGTGGTGAACAGGTAATCGTCACAGGAGGTGACATATGTTTTCAAGAAGTCGCTTAGGCTTTTTGGCATTGGGACATCTCGGACACCGGCGTCTGTTTTTGTGTAATGATTGATTTCTGATACATTTTCTTTAAAGATTAAATTATCTTTTACGTGAATGATTCCTTTTTTAAAATCAATATTTCTTTTACGCAGTGCGAGGATTTCTCCACGGCGGAGGCCTGCCTGCCATCCAATCATAACAAAGGCGCGCTCTTTGGGCGTGTAGTCTGCATTTTTTATGGCGTTTTTTTCTTCTTCTGTTAGGGCCCGTTTTT
Source organism: Congzhengia sp. (assembly GCF_037235575.1). Lineage (NCBI taxonomy): Bacteria > Bacillati > Bacillota > Clostridia > Eubacteriales > Oscillospiraceae > Congzhengia > Congzhengia sp. Next base: position 3,228 of record NZ_JAXUNN010000035.1, read on the forward strand.
CCTTTTTGTGAAATTTCGGTGCTTTGATACTTTTTGATGGGTCTTTAAAAATTAAATCGTTTTCTGTGGCAGCAGCAAAGATTTGGTGTAGGCACAGAACAAACAATTCGGTTGAGCGTGTTAAACCTTTGTTTGTTAGTTGGTTAACGGCTTGCTGTAATTGGATGGGCGTTATTTTTGATATTTTTAAATTTGCGATTTGCATTTTCAGCAGATAACGCCTGATGCAACCTTCGTAAGCGGCGTAGGTGTTATAGCTTGCGTCGTTTTTATAGGTTGAAAGCCACTGATGAGCCCATTGTCCCAGGGTGATGTTTTTATCGTCAACAAGAATTCCTTTATTTAGCTGTGATTTAAACTCTGAAATTTTATTTTCCAACTCGGGAATTGTTTTCGCATAGATATTTTTATATTTGGGTTTGCCGTTATCCTGGAATCCAATTTTGATTTGTTTGACATATCTGCCGTCTGCACGTTTTTTATATTTTGATTTCGGCATAAAAATTCCTCTTATAACAAGATTTTATTAAAAGCTTTTGCACAGCAAAAGCTACATAAACAGCGTTTCAAGCTCGCGAAGCGGGAGATATATACTCTCCGCTTGCTTCATATGAATCGGTACCAGCCACAAAAGCCGGTGGGGAACATCTTAGCGAGGTTATATCTATTGGTTCTTTTGATTTTGTTCTTCTTTAATAATGGAATGGATTTCGTGTTTTATGATATATTCCTGTGCTTCTGCCAAAAAATGGAGTTGTTCAACTTCTTTGAACTCGGCATTGAGTGATTTTAATTTCTTTCGGTATGTATTAGATACAATGAAAAGCAATTTTATCCAAAATGAATTGCAGCGGATTTTCAGGTGTTCTAATTCGTTGAATATTCTGTTTTCGTATGCTGTTTGCAATGCAAAATAAGCAATATATTTATTTTTTAAACGGGGTAAATCTTGTTCTATTGCGATATTGAGAAGTTTTATGATTTTATCTTCATTTTGAAGCGCTGATCGCATTTTGAGGATTGAATATTCCATGGAACGTAAAACACCGTGGTACCCTTTGTGTTCGAGCCAGTATAAAGCGGCGGTGCCAACAAGAGCCCAGGTAATGAAAAGCCAAAAGGCGGCATAGAGCAAATAAAATAAGTAGCAAATTATTATTCCGCCTATTTCCATAACTTTAGCAACCATTTGTAACGCCTGCCTTTTTATTATGAATTATGATTGAATGTTAATTCGCAGCAGTTTAAATAATAATTTAAGGCTGTTTTTATGAACGATTCGGGAAGTTCGAAGTAGTCGGCTAAGTCGTAGGTTTCGTAGATGCCGCTCACAACTGCCTCGTTCAGTTTCGAAAAGGGAAGCAGTGTTTTTATTGCCCACCGGTTCGCCCTTTCTTCCATTCTCCCCCGGTTATCAATTGTGCTGATTGTGTAGAAAGAACCTGTCATGCAGTGGCCCAGTTCGTGGGCAAGCACGGCTTTTTCTTCACGGCAAGTTTCAATTTTATCTATATCAATTGCAATAGAATCAGGAATGGATATAGACACAGCTTGCCGCATTGGAAAATAATCTACATTGATTGCGTTCTCGTCCGCAATCTCATATAACTCATATAAATTCATATTAATTCCCCCGAATTATACAAATAGTTTAAGAGTTTTTCTTTTTTAATTTTTTATATCTGATGTAGTCTAATACATCTTGTTTTTCTTCTTCTGTCATTTCTTTTACTTCCCCATAAAGGGCAAAGTCAACGCCGGACAACTGTTCATCGATTGGCTGTGGATTATCTGTATTCCCCATAAGGTAGTCTTCGGAAACATTCAGGTAGTCAGCAATTTTTTTTATTTTGTCTATTTTGGGAGATGATTTCCCACTTTTCCAATCACTAAAGACGGTAGGAGATATGCCGGTATCTTTAGCAACTCGATACGCAGTAAGTCCTTTTTCTTGTACGATTTTCACAAAATTATCATACATAATTTAGTCACCTCTCACAATATTAAGGAAATCCTAAATAATGTATTGACACTATTTAGGAAATCCTATATAATGTACCTGTACCCACCAAAGAGCAAACGAAAACGCACCGCTTTTGATAGCGGGTAAGTGTTATTTTATTGATTCGCACCTTTACTATAGCACAGCGTAAAAATTTTGTCAATGATGGTTACAAGAAAAATAGGATAACGCGCTGAAATTTGTAAAAACAAAAGTGTTAATCCCGACACGGCGCATGGTGACACTCCCCCTTTAAATCATCATGCAAACTCTACCTAAGCGCGTTATCTTGTTTTTACCTTAAAATGGTTTATTGATAAATTAATCATAAAAGACGAAAGGAGAAAAGCCATGACGGGAAAAGCGATTAAAATAAAGCTGCTGGAACTTGGCAGAACGCAGCTTGATTTGCTGGAAGAACTGAAGAAATATGGCTATCATTTGAAACCGCAGTTATTGTCGAGTTATATTACCGGGTATAAGCGCACGCCACAGAGCGCGGTTGTGCTTGACCTTGTGGGGAACATTTTAAAAGAGTGGGAAGGAGCGAATGAAAATGCCGAAGTACATTAGTTTGAAAAAATTTATGCAGATGTATGGAATTGGTCAGACAAAGGCTTATGAGTTGATGCACAGGAAGGGATTTCCGGCCAGGAAGATTGAGGGTCGATGGAAGATTGAACTTGCGAAGCTTGAGGAATGGGAAGCGACGTTTGATGAGTAAAACGGGAGGTGAGTGGTTTGGACTACCCGGAGATTAGGCTGAATTTGGGAAAAGCTGTGCTTTATAAAGAGAAAAAATATATTCTTTTAGGGAAGCGCGTGTTAAAGCAGGAAAATCCGTTTCTGCCGGCGCGGTTTGAGTTGGTGTTATTTAACAAGGAACGGCAGTCGGCGCTGTTTGCGCCCATGGAGGAAGTGGAGCCTGCGGTTAAAATGTTTGGCTGGCGCAGTATGGCAGAGGACGCGGAGGCCGCTGTGCAGGAAGAAATTAAGAAAGGTTGATTACTGTGAAAAAGTATTTGAGAGATTTATATTGTCGCGTTGGCGGAAAACGGTTTGAAAAAGGTGTGAAGAACATGGTGAAACTGGTGGTGTTTGCATTTTTGTTTGCTTTGTTTGCAAACTTAATTTCGTCGTGTCAAAAAACAGAGCCGGAAATTTATGAAGTGCGGAAAAGCGGCGTTACATATCGCACGTCAGAAGCAAACAAGCGGTTAAAAGAGCCGGAAATATGGGAAGAAACAATTTTTTTTGCTGTTGGAGGGGAGCAATAAATGGAAATGACGGAGCTTGACATTGTTCGGGATTATGGACAGGCTGCAAACAAGGCTGCGCAGATTGGAATTTTAGCAGACCTAAATATGTGCAGCCCGGCAGATATTGTTGGGGTTTTGCAAAAAAATGGTATTCCGCTGCCGGAGGGCGTAACGAGTAAGCGATATAAAGAATTTCGCAGGCCAGCTGCCGGCAGGGTCGAGTGGAACGAGGAAAACATTGAACGGCTGCGCGGGTATGTTTTGGACGGGCTGTCGCTTGACGAAATTGCGGAGCGGTTTGGGACAGGGACTACTGCCGTGTCGAAACAGATTGCAAAGTATGATTTGCGGGGCAAAAAAAGCAAGAAGGCGAAAGAATCAATTGATGATACATATATAAAACAGTTGGAGCAGCAATTAAAAGAGGCAAAGGAAGAAAAGCAGCGTATTTTGGCGGAGCACAATAAGGCGGTTGCGGACTATACAGAGATGATTGTGGGCTTTGAGCGGAAGTTGGAACAGGCAAAAAAGCGGTGTGAGTGTTTGTGTGAGGAAATGCGTGGCATTTTGGAGGGCGGCGTTTTTTCAGAGATTCAGATGCAGGCGCGGAACATAAAAGGACTTGCGGTGCTTGGACTTTGCGCTGTAGGAAAGAACTGTGCGTTAGAAGGTGTTCGGGCGGCGTTTTTAAATATTACAGAATCGGCAGACGTGATTGTGGAAGAAGCGGACAAGACAGCAAGAGGTAGGAAATATGTGTAAAAATACAGTAAAGATGGATTGTTTTGGGTGCGGCCTGTGGGTTTGCCGGCGGCGGATAAAGATGAATTGCCGTTTTAGTTTTGGCTGTCGCCCTCCTCATCGTTTTCACCCAATTCCCCAGCGGCAAGGATAGTAGCGAGGGAATCTCCCAGCTGAGTAAAGACTGCGGCGAGAATAGAAATTTCCTCTGCGCTGAATGTTTTGGAAATAGCACAAGCGAGAGAAGATATTAAAGTTACTAATTCACATGGATTCAAAAAAACCACCCCGTTGCGGCCCCGTCGAAATCTTTGATTTCGGAAACGGCGCCCATGCAAGGCTTCCCCGCAAAACAAGCCGCTTGCGGCGCAGGTGAGCGGCTGGAAGCTACTGCTATCAGTATATGATGATTGCGTCGGGAAGTGAAAGGAGCGGAAAAATGGTAAAAACACATAAGAGCAGCAGATTTGTATTATACACACTTGAAAATATACGGGACTGCAAAGACGTAGTTTTGCAGATTTTAGACACAAATTCAAATTTTACCAGCGGTGGAAAATGTTATCTCTGCGAGGTTGTCGGGCGCTATGAATATAACAATATCCGCTTCGAGCGGGACTTGACGGACGAGATATGCAGACAAAATGAGGAAATCAGAAGGCAAAAAAGAAAAATAGAGCGGTTGGAGAAAGAACTAATTAAGGAGCGTGACCGTGTGTTTGAATTGGAGCATCTTAAAAAGGAGCGGAATAATGAACAATGATTTGATAAGCAGGAGTGAATTGTTACAACAGTTTGAAAACTTAAAGAAAAAATCGGAAACTTTGCGAGACATGATATATCTTGATGGCGTTATGGCAGTCATTGAAAACGTGCCAACAGCCGACACAGAACGGTACGGTGAGTGGATGCCGCTGCCGGAACCGCCTAAGGGGGCTGAAGAAAAGTGAAATATGAAATTATAAATCCGTCAGACAAATGCTTTATCACTTCTGGTGATGAACGATTGGCAGAAATTGTGTGCGTTATGTTGGGTAATGGCTCATATGGTCTGAAAGATGAAAACGGTAATACCGTACTGTGTGTTTTAGAACCGTTGGATATTTCAGAAGAGGAAATACTCTACATATTTAAAGAAAAAAGAGAAGAACTTGCAAAAGTATTTTTGAGCTTTGAATATGCTGATAAACGTACAAGCTTAAACAATATTCAAGAAAAATCTTTTCGGCTTGGTGATAATTTAAAAGAGAGGTGATAAATAATGAATAAATGTCCTTTTGTAGCAACGAAAGAGTGTGAAATACCACCATGTGATAGTTGTGTGAATTTCATAAATTGTTCATTTAGAGATATTTGTAGTTTTGATATGCATTCTGGAAAGGAGCTTAAAAAAGATGAAAAACACGGTAAAATGCGGCCAAAAAGGAGAGTAAAGAAAATGGGGTATAAATCAGGCTTAATACAAAAATTAAAATTATGTTATTTTT